>NZ_SCTN01000602.1 GCF_004297345.1 Aquabacterium sp.
CAGCCTAACTGGTCGTTCAACGCGGACGCCAATACAGGCCATGCCTTCGGCATTTTCATGGCCTGTATTGGTGCCCTCCGCGCTTCGCGCTACGGCGCCGGTTAACTAGGGCGTTAGGCCAAAGGAGAACGTAACGTGCAATCAACAGCAGCTCACGCATTGCTCGACCAGCTATTGTCACAGTGGCAGGAGGTGATCGGCACAGACTATGTCGGCTATCGCAACCACTGTCAAAGAATGATTACGTTCTGCTTCGCACTACGAAATTGCACGCCTGAAGAGCAGGAAAAGGTCGCTATTGCAGCTTGCTTCCACGATATTGGCCTTTGGACCGCCCGAACCCTGGACTATCTTGAGCCATCTGTAGCTCCGGCTGTTGTGTATCTTGAGAATCGTGGCATACCCAGCTGGGTGGACGAGATTCGGCTCATGATCACCGAACATCATCGCCTCCGCGCAACCCACAACACCACCCTGCCTTTAGTTGAAGCGTTCAGACAGGCGGATCTGGTTGACTTCTCCCTTGGGATGGTAACGTTTGGACTGCCTCGAACGCTGATTCGAGAGGTCAAGACATTGTTCCCTAATGCTGGCTTCCATAAAGGGCTGGCCAACAAGGCCTCAGCATGGTTCATTCGGCACCCATTGAACCCCGCCCCCATGATGAAATGGTGAGCTTTGAAGCCGGTTTGCGGACCGACCATGTCGAGCAACACTCCAGCGCAATTTAATCACCTACTTTCAAGTCGAGCATTCAACAATGAGGTGCAACGCCGAGGTCAAAACTTCAGCGCCTAACTGGGCGGTCAAGCCGACGCCAATACTGGCCATGGCTTCGCCATTCTCATGGCCAGTATTGGTACCCTCCGCCCTGACGGGCTCCGGCGCCGCTTACCTCTGGCGTTAGGCCCACAACTAGCCACATCAAACATGCACAAGATCTTCCAGCCCATACTTACCTTCGCCGCAGTAGCCTGTATCGCCGGATGTACATCAACAGCAAACCCAGGAACACAGTCTGTCAGCAGGAGCCTCTCTTCATCTGGCGATCTATCTACCGTCTACATCTTCCGAAAGTATGCAGAACCCACAATATGGAACGCGACAATTAAGGTCGACGGTGTAAGTGGGGCATCTCTTTCTCAGGGAAGCTATACCATAGTCAAAGTCCAGCCAGGGCCTCACACGCTCAAAGCGAATTGGCCACTCCTTTCTGGCCAAAGGGATTCGTTCATTGAAATCAATACAAAACCTGGTGGTATGTATTTCGTCGAGTTAACTGGCATTAGTCAGGCTGTCGGCATAGCCCCTGCCTACACTGCTGGAGCTGGTATTGGCGTCGTATTCCGCATGGGCTCAGGCATGGCGGGGATTGAACAGACTACAGCTGAGCGAACGATCGCTGAATGTTGCAAGCTACGCAAAAGTGAGTCATTTGAATAGGCGCCTCAAGCAACCAAGGTTCAACGTGTTCTCAATGATCTCTCCTTCGCGCCACAGCCTAACTGGTCGTTCAACGCGGACGCCAACATGGGCCATGCCTTCGGCATTCTCATGGCCCATGTCGGTACCCTCCGCGCTTCGCGCTACGGCGCCGGTTAACTAGGGCGTTAGGCCCTTTTCCGCCTGCCACATCACTCTAAACACGCTGATGCAAAAGCGCCGCACAATCCAGGTGGAACTCATATGCGCAGAATCGCTATCTCACTCTCTCTTGCGGCTGTACTGGCAATCAGCTTCACTGCTGGCTACTTTTATCGTGCATACAGAACTCCCGCCTCATTTGCCATGGAAGACTATGCGCTAACAAACATCCTAGAAGACCTTGGGTATATGCACTATCTTGCCAAAGGCGAGCATGAAGCAATGCGAACTCTTCTCGATGTCACGCTAAACGAGCACCTCTCACTTGTTCGTTTGAATCACACAGGCAGAGTAGATGCAGAGTTCGAGGCAGCGCGTACCAGGACGCTCAACGCGCTAGCAATAATCTGGGACCAATACCCTCCGTTCCAGTCGGCTGAGTGGAAGGAGAACAGCTCTAATGCCTTCTGGTGGTCCGAGTGGTACAACGGTCACCAGCAAAACTTAGCGCTGCTAAAAGAAGCAAAAGCAAAGTGCGGCGCGACGCCTGCGTTGAATTGCACTGCCAAGCTCCCAACTGCTCGGTTTCCTGCAGCAGGCGATAAAACTTCCGCTCAAATTGCCCAGTAACGTCAACACGTCCCTCTGCGCTGAAGCGCAGGTTCAACAATGAAGTGCAACACCAAAGCCCGAAATTCAGTGCCTAACTGGTCGTTCAACGCGGACGCCACTACAGGCCATGCCTTCGGCATTCTCATGGCCTGTAGCGGTACCCTCCGCACTTCGTGCTCCGGCGCCGGTTAACTAGGGCGTTAGGCACCAAATGCGAAGAGCACTTTTGTCGACTGTCATCGCTATTCCAACGCTGCTGCTCGTATTCGGATGGGGCGCCTGGACAGCGATTCATTTTCATTGGAGCATGCCAATTGCAACGGTCAACGTGAGCAACGAGTCTGGTCGCGAAATCGAATCGATCGTGGTCACCTACACAACCTGCGGACAAACGAAAAAACTCATCTACCGGCGAACCGAACAGCACGAACTTAATTCGGAACCGACAGAAATGCCAATGCATTTCGTTCTTTGCGGAGAAGGAAGCCACTCAACAGAGGTCATCCTCCGCGGTGGGCAAACGATGGCGACCAAAGGCTCGTATATCGAGGGGGGATACGCAATCAATGTGCATGTCACCGCATCGGGCATCAAGTCAGAATACCAATACGCTCTCCCTTAGGGCCCAGCGATGCAAAGCGAGCTCCCATACAACCAATGCTTCCTCTACAAAGAAAGTTGGCGCCTAACTGGTCGGTCAAGCGGACGCCAACATGGGCCATGCCTTCGGCATTCTCATGGCCCATGTCGGTACCCTCCGCACCTTCGGTGCTCCGGCGCCGCTTACCTTTGGCGTTAGGCCCCACGCAACCCATGCTGAGTCCTGCAGACGAAATTTGGAATCGCGCATGCCAAGGTGGCGGCGACTCTCCCCGCGAAGGCGACATAGCACTTGCAAGTCTTCTGCTGTTTCATGGTGCGGCCATGAACGGTGGCGTTACACATGCAATTGAGTGTCTAACACCACCTCAACTCCACGCGGCTCGCCTTGGCTAT
>NZ_SCTN01000544.1 GCF_004297345.1 Aquabacterium sp.
GATGCCTACGGCATCAACCGCGCAACCATCGTGCGGATGGTCAAGGAAATCCAAGAGGTCACGGCCATGGGTACCCAGGTTGCCGTGGTGATCGGTGGTGGCAATATCTTCCGTGGCGTGGCGGGCGGCTCCGTCGGTATGGACCGCGCTACGGCCGATTACATGGGGATGCTGGCCACTGTGATGAACTCGCTGGCCTTGGCTGACACCATGCGACAAGAGGGCATGACTGCCCGTGTGATGTCTGCTATCAGCATCGATCAGGTTGTTGAACCTTATGTGCGCCCCAAGGCCTTGCAGTACCTTGAAGAGGGTAAGGTTGTGGTGTTCGCCGCAGGTACCGGTAATCCTTTCTTCACGACCGACACTGCTGCAGCATTGCGTGGCGCGGAGATCGGCGCGGAGATCATGCTCAAGGCGACCAAGGTGGATGGTGTCTATACGGCTGACCCCAAGAAGGACCCATCTGCCACGCGTTACGGCAGCATCACTTTTGACGAAGCGCTGATCAAAAATCTGCAGGTGCTGGATGCCACGGCATTCGCTCTGTGTCGTGATCAGAATCTTCCCCTCAAGGTATTTTCGATCTTCAAGCCTGGCGCGCTCAAGCGCGTGGTGCAGGGTGCGGATGAGGGTACCTTGGTCCATGTCTGATCTTTTGATCAGATCACTATCATTGCCTTTCGATTTTTTCTCTTAAGCGTCTGTCCATCAGGTAGTCATACATTCGCACGGAGTTCTCCATGAGCATCGCTGAAATCAAGAAAAACGCCGAGCAGAAAATGCTCAAGTCCATTGAGGCTTTCAAGAACGAGTTGGCCAAGATTCGCACTGGTCGCGCTCACCCAGGCATCCTGGATCAGGTGCAGGTGGACTATTACGGTTCCCTGGTGCCCATCAGCCAGGTGGCCAATGTGTCCCTGATCGACGCACGCAACATCAGCGTGCAGCCTTGGGAAAAAGGCATGGGCGCCAAGATCGAAAAGGCCATCCGTGAATCTGATCTGGGACTGAATCCATCCACGCAGGGCGATCTGATCCGCGTGCCGATGCCGGCTTTGACCGAAGAGCGCCGCAAGGAGTTGACCAAGGTGGTCAAGAACGCTGGCGAAGACGCGAAGATCGCCGTGCGCAACTTGCGTCGGGATGCCAACGAACACGCCAAGCGGCTGCTCAAGGACAAGGAAATCACGGAAGACGAAGATCGCCGTTCGCAAGACGACGTGCAAAAGCTGACCGACAAGACGATTACCGACATTGACAAGCTGGTTGCGGCCAAAGAGGCCGAAGTGCTGGCCGTCTAAGCCTTGCACTTTGTCATAATCGCGACGCAGTCCGAGGCGGCATGGCCGCCTCGATGCGTTTGTGGCGGGGGATGCTTTGGCGTCTGCCTTTGCCTGGGGTTTCTCACTTCTCGCTGAACGTTCTGATCTGATGGCCAAGAACCCTGTTGCAGCTGATTCTGTTCCCCGCCATGTGGCCATCGTGATGGATGGCAATGGTCGCTGGGCACGCAAGCGTTTCATGCCTCGTGGCGTTGGACACAAGGCCGGTGTGGATTCACTGCTCAAAGTCGTGCAGGCCGCAACCGATCGTGGGATCGCCTATCTGACCGTGTTTGCCTTTTCGTCCGAGAACTGGAAACGCCCAGAGGAGGAAGTGTCCGGCCTGATGAGTTTGTTGCTGGTCGCGCTTTCCAAATACCTGACCAAGATGAAAGCTGACGGCGTGCGCATTCGCATCGTCGGTGATCTGGCCAATGTGTCAGACAAGGTGCGCCATGCTTTGCTGGATGCCCAGGCCTCTACGGTGGACAACAGTCGACTCGTCCTGACGGTTGCTTTCAACTACGGTGGGCGCTGGGACATTGTTCAGGCAGCGAAGCAAGCCTTGTTGGCGGGTGTGAGTGCTGAGCAGTTGGATGAAGCGACGCTGTCCAGTTACATGGCCATGAGTTATGCGCCTGATCCGGACCTGTTCATCCGAACGGGCGGTGAAGTGCGCTTGTCGAACTTTCTGTTGTGGCAGAGCGCTTACGCCGAGCTGTATTTTACCGATTGCCTTTGGCCTGACTTCGACGACAAGGAGTTGGACAAGGCGGTGGCCAGCTTCACGAGGCGGGAGCGCCGCTTCGGGGATGTTGGCGCCTCGGGTGAAGGCGAGGGCGCCATTGGCGATGGTGGCGAGAACCATGGCTCCAGGACTCAGGCCTGAAGGATTCGATAGATGCTCAAGCAACGTGTCATCACGGCCCTGATTTTGGTGGCCATTTTGTTGCCCACGCTGGCAGCGCAGGCCGCATGGCCTTTCGCTATTCTGACGCTGGTGTTCATCTCGGCAGCAGGGTGGGAATGGTCACGATTGAATGATGCGACCGGCGTTCGGGCCATCATCATGGGTGCGGCCGTGGCGGGCGCTTGTACCTTCGTGGCCCAGTATCTGGGCTTGCCTGTCTGGGGGCCGGTGCAGCACGCTGTGTCAGAGGCTCAGGGGCATGTGCATGGCTGGGGGCATCCGTTGGTCGGGTTTGCCACGCCCGCCATCATCTGGTTGTTCGCCGTTGTCATCTGGGTGCTGGGTGGCGTAGCCGTGCTGCGTTTCGGCACGCTGCACTGGAAGCAGGTGCCACAGGACGTGCGCCGATTGCTTGGCCTGGCATTGCTGGTTCTGGCCTGGTTGGCGCTGGTTGAGAGCAAGATGCAAGGTTTGAACTACCTCTTGTCAGTCTTCTGTCTGGTCTGGGCCGCTGATATCGGGGCCTATTTCGGTGGCCGCACTTTCGGCAAGCGCAAGCTGGCGCCTTCGATCAGTCCAGGCAAGAGCTGGGAAGGGGTCTGGACAGGCATGCTGGTGGTGGGGCTGCTCGCTGCCGCATGGATCTGGGTTGACCGCAACATGAGCGTGGACTCTCCAAGTTTGTACAGTCGCCTGTTGATGGGGCTCGGGCCCTTTGGCATGTTGCTGGCGTTGGCCTTCCTGGCTGGCATGAGCGTGGTGGGCGATCTGTTCGAGTCCTTGATCAAGCGTCAGGCTGGCGCCAAGGACAGCAGTCAGTTGTTGCCGGGCCATGGTGGGGTGCTGGACCGCATCGACGCCTTGCTACCCGTGTTGCCCTTGTCTCTGGCTTTGACCACTTTGTGCCATGGCTGATCAAGCTTCTCATCGTCCTCTGCGCTTGTGCATCCTGGGTGCCACAGGTTCGATTGGCACGAATACGCTGGATGTGGCCGCTCGCCATCCTGGCAAGTTCGAGATATGGGCGCTGAGCGGTGCCTCTCGTGTAGACGAGTTGTTCGCGCAGTGCGTGACGCATCGACCAAAGTTCGCGGTGATGCCTGCAGAGCCTTTGGCTGTTCTGTTGCGCGACAAGCTGCGCGCAGCTGGCTTGCCCACCGAGGTGCTCAGTGGTGAACGTGCCCTGTGTGATGTGGCCTCTCATGCCGACGTGGATGTGGTCATGGGGGCCATCGTGGGTGCGGCGGGGCTGGCGCCGTGTCTGGCCGCTGCCCGCGCGGGTAAGCGCTTGTTGTTGGCCAACAAGGAAGCCCTGGTGGTTGGTGGTGCCTTGTTCATGGATGCAGTCAAGCAAGGTGGTGCGACCTTGTTGCCCATCGACAGTGAGCATTCCGCCATCTTCCAGTGCCTGCCTGAGCATCCATCAACATGGGCATCTCGCATCGATCACATCGTGTTGACGGCCTCAGGTGGTCCTTTCCGTGATCGTGATCCGGCCACGTTCGCCGATATCACGCCGGAGCAAGCGTGCGCGCATCCCAATTGGGTGATGGGGCGCAAGATTTCCGTGGATTCGGCCACGATGATGAACAAGGCGCTGGAGGTCATCGAAGCTCGCTGGCTTTTCGATCTCACACCTGATCAGATCCGCGTGGTGCTGCATCCGCAAAGCATCATCCATTCGATGGTGGTCTGCCGTGATCGTTCCGTGCTGGCCCAATTGGGCACGCCTGATATGCGTGTCCCGATTGCGTACGGTCTTTCCTGGCCGGAGCGCATCGAGTCTGGTGCCGACCTGCTTGATTTCACGAAACTTAACGCACTGACATTCCGTGAGCCGGATGGCGCGCGCTATCCTGGCTTGCAACTCGCCTGGGAAACCTTGCGAGGCGCGCCTGGCAGCACTTGTGTGCTCAATGCCGCCAACGAGGTGGCCGTGGACGCATTTTTGAACCGTCGCATTCGCTTCGATCAGATCCACAGCGTGAACGTGCAGACCCTGTCCGACTGCGTTGTGCCGGGTCAGGCTGTGGCCAGTGTGGAAGGGTTGCTGTCACTGGATCAACAGTCTCGGCGTGTGGCAGAGTCCGTGGTGGCAGGGCTGGTGCGTTGAGCGCGTGATGGCGCGTTCATCGCAGGCCTTCGAGGCAGTCTTTCAAGGAGTGTGGCGATGCTGTTGAATGCGCTGGCTTTTATCGTGATGATCGGCGTGCTGGTGGTCATACACGAATACGGCCATTACCGCGTGGCAGTGGCGTGCGATGTGAAGGTGCTGCGATTTTCCGTCGGGTTTGGCCGCGTGTTGTGGTCGCGCATGCGTGGCGAAACCGAGTTCGTGATTTCGGCGCTGCCGCTTGGCGGCTACGTCAAGATGCTGGATGAGCGCGAGGGTGTGGTCGATCCCACTGAATTGCATCGCGCCTTCAACCGCAAACCGGTCTTGCAGCGGGCGATGGTTGTGGTGGCAGGGCCTGTGGCCAATCTGCTGCTGGCCATTTTGCTGTACGCCAGTGTGAACTGGGCAGGGGTTTCAGAGCTTCGCCCCTGGTTTGCGCAACCGCGTGCGGCCAGCCTGGTCGCCCAGGCCGGCATGCGCTCACAAGATGAGATCGTCGCGCTCAAGCGTGATGTGCAAGGGGGCGACGGTCGAGCGGATGATGCCGCTGAGTGGCATGCCATTCGCTCCATGAACGACCTCCAATGGTGGCTCACGAGTTCTGCCTTGAGTGCGCACGATATTGTGTTGCGGGTGCAATCCAGGTCTGCGCCGGATCAAGCCCCTCGTGGCGAGCGTGAATTGCACGTCAACCTGAGTCAGATCAAAGCGTCTGAAGTGGATGGCGAACTGATGGATCGCATCGGTTTGACTGGTCCTTACGCCGAGCCGCTTGTATCCCAGACGCTGGATGGTGGGCCTGCCCAGAAGGCCGGCCTGCGCAAGGGGGACAAGGTGCTGTTGATCAATGGCGTCGTGCCAGCTGATGCCACGCAGTTGCGACAGGTCATCCGTGAGAGCCAGCGCAATGGGCAGCCTTTGCCGCTGAATCTGCAGGTTCAGCGTGGTCAGGAAGTGCTCGAGCTGAGCTTGACGCCGGTGATGAAAGATGTTCAAGGCAAGATGCTGCCCAGGATCGAGGCTGGACTGGGCGGTGCCGTGGCCACCGTTGATGTGCGCTATGGTTTCCTGGAGGGGCTGACGCTCGCGTTGGACAAGACTTGGGGTATGGCCAGGATGAGTCTGGAAATGCTCGGCAAAATGGTGGTCGGGCAGGTATCCGTCAAGAATTTGAGCGGCCCGCTGGCCATCGCTGATCTGGCTGGACAGTCTGCGCGACTGGGGTGGGTTTACTACATCGGTGCGCTCGCGTTGGTCAGTGTCAGCCTTGGGG
>NZ_SCTN01000545.1 GCF_004297345.1 Aquabacterium sp.
AGAAGGTGGGTGCGACCACCAAGGCTGCCTGGTCCACTGGCGTGCCTGAAGAGGCACTGGCCAATGCCACGCCCTATCTGCAGGCCTTTGGCCATACCGTGCTGGCCTGGATCTGGCTGGAGCTGGCGCTGGCGGCCAAGGCTGCGCAGGCCCAAGGACAGTGGGACAAGAGCCCGCTGGGCGATGGCTTCCTCAAAGGCAAGCTCGCATGCGCCGACTACTTCTATCACTTCGAATTGCCCAAGATCGACGCCTGGCTGGGTGTGGTTGCCAAGCGTGACCTGACCTGCGCGCAAGCCCAGGCCGACTGGTTCTGATTTTTATCTATTCATTACACCGAGAGAGACAAACCATGTTGAGACACATCGTGATGTGGACGCTCAAGCGCCCCGAAGACGCCGCCAAGGTCAAAGCTCTGCTGGACAGCTGCAAAGGGCTGGTGCCTGGCATGCACGAGTTCGATGTCGGCATCAAGACGGAAGGCCTGGAGGCCAACTGTGATGTGGTGCTGGTGTCCACCTTCGAGAGCAAGGATGCGCTGGCCGCCTACATTCCTCATCCGCATCATCAGGGGGTGGTCGCCCAGATCCGCGAAATGGCAGCGACCCGCCACGTGGTCGACTACAACGTGTGAGGCGAGGGCAGCATGACTGACGCACGCAAGGTTCAACAACTGTTCGATCTCACGGGCAAGAAGGCCCTGATCACCGGTGGCTCGCGCGGTCTGGGCTTGCAGATGGCCTATGCATTGGGCGAGGCGGGTGCCAAGGTGGTGATCAGCTCGCGCAAGTCGGCGGATCTGGAGGCGGCTGTGCAGGACCTGCAAGCGGCGGGCATCGACGCCCGCTGGATAGCCGCCGATGCCGGCAAGGCCGAAGACATCCAGCGCCTGGCCGATGAAACGCTGGAGCGCATCGGTGATGTGGACATCCTCGTCAATAACGCGGGCGCCACATGGGGCGCACCCGCTGCCGAGCACCCGGTTGAGGCCTGGGACAAGGTCATGAACCTGAATGTGCGCGGCTACTTCCTGCTGTCGCAAGCGATTGCCAAAGCCAGCATGATCCCGCGCAAGCAGGGCCGCATCATCAATGTGGCCTCGATCGCCGGCCTGCGCGGCAACCCCCCTTTCATGCAGACCATTGCCTACAACACCAGCAAGGGTGCCGTCATCAACTTCACGCGGGCACTGGCCTGCGAGTGGGGGCACCTGGGCATCCGCGTCAACGCGATTGCGCCAGGCTTCTTCCCAAGCAAGATGACCGCTGGTACGCTGGCCATGGTGGGCGAAGAGACCATTGCCAACCGCGCGCCGCTGCTGCGCGTGGGCGACGACGAAGACCTCAAGGGGGCCACGCTGCTGTTCGCGTCTGACGCGGGCAAGCACATCACCGGGCAGATCCTGGCGGTGGACGGCGGCGTCAGCGCGCTGATTGGTTGAGGGGGCGCTGGATGATGTACCCAAGACTCGCACGCGTTTTCAGCAAGGACTGACATGGCCATCCCCTTTGCGGTTCGCATCCCCTTCATCGAGCAGATCGGCTGCGAGATGCAGCGCTATGAAAACGGTGAAGCCGAGATCACGCTCGACGTGCAGGATCAGCACACCAACTCATTCGGCGTGGCGCACGGTGGCTTGATGATGACTTTGCTGGATGTGGCCATGGCTCATGCAGCGCGCAGCTTGAACCTGGATCAGCCAGATGGTGGGCCTGGCCTCGTCACCATCGAGATGAAGACCACCTTCATGCGTCCTGGGCTTGGCCAGATCAAGGCTGTGGGCAGCGTGCTGCATTCAACTGCCTCCATGGCCTTTACGGAAGGCAAGGTGCTGGATTCAAAAGGCCGTGTGTGCGCCCATGCCACCGCCACGTTCAAGTTCCTGCGCGCCTTGCCGGTGTCCGACCGCGAAGTGCGGCCGGCTGCCAAACCTTTGCTTCAAGGGCCTGGTTCTGATTGAGCATCGACGCCAGTCCATCACGTATTTGACCTGACAGGCGCCTTGTGCGCCATCCCGATCGGACGCCCGCATGGCGTTCTTCCGCCACCCAGCATTGACGCTGAAGGAGAGTTCCCATGACCACCAACCATCAGATTCTGCTGGCCTCGCGCCCGCAAGGCGAAGCCACCGTGGATAACTTCAAGCTTGTTGAAGTGCCCGTGCCCACGGCCGATCAACTGAGCGATGGCCAGGTGCTGGTGCGCCATCACTTCATGTCGCTCGACCCCTATATGCGCGGCCGCATGAACGACAGCAAGAGCTACGCCGATCCGCAGCCGCTCGACACCGTGATGATCGGCGGCACGGTGGGTGAGGTGGTGCTGAGCAAGCACCCGCGCTTCGCACCTGGCGACAAGGTGCTGGGCATGGGCGGCTGGCAGGAGTATTCGGTGGTGGACGCCAGCGTGAAGGGCGCCATGCTGCACAAGGTCGATACCACGCACATCCCGCTGTCGGCCTACCTGGGCTCGGTGGGCATGCCTGGAGTCACAGCCTGGTACGGCCTGATCAAGATCATTGCACCCAAGAGCGGCGAGACGGTGGTGGTCAGTGCCGCCAGTGGCGCCGTGGGCAGTGTGGTGGGGCAGTTGGCCAAGGCCCGTGGTTGCCGCGTGGTGGGCGTGGCCGGTGGCGCCGACAAGTGCCGCTATGTGACCGAGGAACTCGGCTTTGATGCCTGCATCGACTACAAGCAGCACAGCGACCCCAAGGCTTTCTACAAGGCTCTCAAGGAAGCCACGCCCAATGGTATCGACGGCTACTTCGAGAACGTGGGCGGCATGATCCTGGACGCCGTGCTGCTGCGCATGAACGCGTTTGGCCGCATCGCCATGTGCGGGATGATCGCCGGCTATGACGGCCAGCCGCTGCCCATGCAGAACCCCGCACTGATTCTCGTCAACCGCCTGAAGATCGAAGGTTTCATCGTCAGCGAGCACGCTGATGTCTGGCCTGAGGCCACGATGGAGCTGGGCACGATGGTGGCCACCGGCAAGATGAAGTTTCGCGAATCCGTGGCCCAGGGCATCGCCAGCGCGCCCGAGGCCTTCCTGGGCTTGCTCAAGGGCAAGAACTTCGGCAAACAGCTGGTCAAACTGATCTGATCCCCATAGCAGGACACAGGACAACAACATGTCGACTTTGAATTTGCAAGCAGGCCAGACGGCCGTGATCACCGGCGCAGGCAGCGGCTTTGGCCTGGAGCTGGCACGGTTGGGCGCGAAGAAGGGCTTGAACCTCGTGCTGACCGATGTGCAGCAGGATGCGCTGGATGCCGCCGTGGCCGAGCTGAGCGCCACGGGCGTGAAAGTGGTGGCCTTGCGCGGTGATGTATCACGTGCTGAAGACATTCAAGCCTTGGCTGACATCTGCATGGAGCGCTTTGGCGCGCCGCATATCGTGATCAACAACGCGGGCGTAGCCCACGGTGGCCTGATCTGGGAACACACGCAGCGCGATTGGGAATGGGTGATCGGTGTGAACCTGTTTGGTGTGATCCACGGCATGCGCATCTTCACGCCGCTGATGCTGGCGGCCGCACGTAAGGATCCGAGCTACCAAGGGCACATGGTGAACGTGGCCTCGATGGCCGGCTTGTTGAACTCGCCGAACATGGGTGCTTACAACGTGAGCAAGCATGCGGTGGTGAGCTTGTCTGAGACGCTGTATCAGGATCTGGCCTTGGTGACGGAGCAGGTGCATGCCTCGGTGCTGTGCCCGTACTTCGTGCCAACGGGGATCCACTTGTCGCACCGCAATCGCCCTGCAGACATGCGCAGCGAGGGCAAGCCTACGCCGAGCCAGATGATTGCGCAGGCGATGAGCACGAAGGCGGTCACGTCTGGCAAGGTGACGGCCACGGACACGGCCGAGCTGGTCTACAAGGCGATCGAGTCGGGGCAGTTCTACATCTACACGCATCCGCAGGCTTTGGGCATGGTGCAGACGCGTCTGGAAGATGTGGTGCAGGGGCGTAATCCGACGGATCCGTTTGCGGGCAAGCCGGAGATCGGGCTGCAGTTGCGTCAGGCTTTGCGTGAGGCGATGGAGAAGCAGGGCTGATTGCCTTTGTGTTTGTCTGTCTGTTGCATGCCTTGGTAGGGGCGCTTTCGCGCTGCGGCGCGGGGCGCGGCCGAGGTGGCATGCGTCCGGGCTTCAATGCTGGCGGTCCCGCTGCGCGGGACTGCTCTGCGGTGCTCGTCCAGCTCAGGTGGCTGCGCAACTCGGCCTGCGGCCTCAAACATGCTCGCCATCCCCTTGCTTGCAGCAAGGGGCAAACCTGAGCCTCCCTGCGCGCCTTCGACGCC
>NZ_SCTN01000546.1 GCF_004297345.1 Aquabacterium sp.
GAGTGCTGCTGGCCGTGTACCTGGGCCTGACTTTCGCGCTCAGCGGCCATTCGGATCCCGTGTTCGGTGCGATCCAGAGCCTGCGTCTGGCGCCGCCCGTGCCGCCCACGCCCATCCCCGCCGCCAAGCCGCGTCTGGCCCAGTTTCTTCAAGCCGACATCCGCTCCGGCCTGGTCGCCGTGCGCGACGAGATCGACCGCAGCGTGATCACCCTGCGTGGTGATGGCCTGTTCGATGCGGGCAGCGCCTCGCTGAGCGAGAACCGCGAAGCCATCATGAAGCGCATCGCCCAGGCCCTGGTGCAAGTGCCCGGCAATGTGCTGGTCACTGGCCACACGGACAACCAGCCCATCCGCTCGATGCGCTTCCCCTCCAACTGGCATTTGTCGCAAGAACGTGCCGACACCGTGCGTGACTTGCTGCAAGCCAATGGCGTGGCCAAGGAGCGCATCCGCTCGGAAGGCCGTGCAGATGGCGAGCCGGTCGTGGACAACACGACGCCCTCGAACCGCGCGGTGAACCGCCGCGTCGAGGTGATCCTGTTCGTGGCCCGCGATAACGCGATCGCCACAGCCAACGCAGCACAAGAGACACAACCATGAAGAAGCTGCTGTCCTTCCTTTTCAGCGGCATGGTCCTGGCCATCATCGGCCTGCTGGCCTTGTCGCTCGTCATCTGGATCGTGGGCCCGTTGATTGCCATTGGCACGCTGCGCCCGCTCGACTCGGTATGGTCTCGCCTGATCCTGATCGGCCTGATCGTGGGCACCTATGCCCTCATCAAGATCATCAGCGCCATCCGTGCCAAAAAGGCCAACCAGGCCGTGGTCAACCAGTTGCTGGCCCCCGCCCCCAAGGGCAGCGATGCCGAGCCTGAAGCGCCCGAAGTCAAGCTGCTGCGCGAGCGTTTCGAGAAGGGCATGGAGACCCTCAAGAACGCGCGCTTCGAAGCCCACAAGGGCGTGTGGTCGGGCCTGAAAGCCCGTGCCGGCAAGCGCTATCTGTATGAGCTGCCCTGGTACATCATCATTGGTGCGCCGGGTTCCGGCAAGACCACGGCCCTGCTGAACTCGGGCCTGCGCTTCCCGCTGGCCACGCCCAGCAGCGGCGCCCAGGGCCTGCCCGGTGTGGCCGGCACGCGCAACTGCGACTGGTGGTTCACCGACCAGGCCGTGCTGCTGGACACCGCTGGCCGCTACACCACGCAAGACAGCGATCATCAAGCCGACCAGACCGCCTGGAATGGCTTCCTGGCCTTGCTCAAGCGCGCCCGCCCGCGCCAGCCCGTCAACGGCGTGCTGGTGACGGTGTCCGTGCCCGATCTGCTGACCAAATCAGCCGCCGAACGCCAGGCTCAGGCCGCTGCCGTGCGCACGCGCCTGCAAGAGCTGCATGAACAACTGGGCGTGCGCTTCCCCATTTACCTGATGGTGACCAAGTGCGATTTGCTCTCCGGCTTCATGGACAGCCTGGGCGAGCTGGACCGCGACACCCGCGCCACGCCCTGGGGCTTCACCTTCAAGCTTGATGACAAGCAGCACAGCGACGCCGGCGCCTTCCTGCCCGAATTCGACGCGCTGGAAAAGCGACTCACCGATGGGCTGATCGACCGCCTGCAGTTGGAGCACGATCCGGCCCGACGCGCCCGCATCTACGCCTTCCCGCAGCAGTTCGGCGGCTTGCGCAATGTGCTCAAGTCCTTTGTGGACGATGTCTTCTCGCCCTCGCAGTTCGAGCAGAACCCGCTGATCCGTGGCGTGTACTTCATCAGCGGCACGCAGGAAGGCACACCGCTGGACCGCATGCTGGGCAACATCGCCCGCAGCTACCGGCTGGAACGCACCGTGCTGCCGCCCAACAAGGCCAGCGGCAAAGCCTTCTTCCTGGAGCGCCTGCTCAATGAGGTGGTGTTTGCCGAAAGCGAACTCGGTGGCACCGATCTGAAGTGGGAGCGCCGCCGTGGCCTGATGGCCGCTGCTGGTTACGCCACCATCGGCGTGATCGCCACCGCGCTGCTGGTGGCCTGGGGTGTGAGCTTCTTCAACAACCGCAGCTACGTCAACGAAGTCAGCCAGCGCGAGCAAGGGGTGCGTTCACTGCTGCAGACCACGCCCAACCGTGCTTCATCTGACATCCTCGTGCTGATGCCCGCCTTGAAGGCCACACGCGATCTGGCCGTGGGTGACAGCGAGCGTGCCGTGCCCTGGTCGCTGGGCTTTGGCCTGTACCAGGGCCGCAAGCTGGACGCCGCATCACGCCAGGCCTATGAGCGCATGCTGGTCGATGCCCTGCTGCCCCGCATCGCGCTGCGTGTGGAGGACCAGGTCAAGACCAGCATCGACAACCCCGAGTTGCAATACGAAGCCCTCAAGGCCTATGTGATGCTGCACGACCCGCAGCACTTCGACCCCAAGGCGCTGAAGTCCTACTTCATGGCCGACTGGGATCAGAACCTGCCCCGCAGTGTCACCACCGAGCAGCGTGCCGAGCTCAATGGCTATCTGGACGACCTGCTGGCCCAAGGCCCGGCCGTGTCGCCCCTGCCGGAAGACCGCAAGCTGGTAGACAGCACCCGCGCCCGCCTGGTGGCCATCCCCCTGGCCCAGCGCGTGTACTACCGCCTCAAGCAGCAAGGCGTGGGCGACGACATCCCCGAGTTCACGATCGCCAAGGCAGCTGGCAACAGCGCGGCACTGGTGTTCATGCGTGCCAGCGGCGCACCGCTGACCAAGGGCGTGCCCGGCCTGTTCACGTTTGACGGCTATCACAAGGGCTTCCAGCCGCAGGTCGAGCAAGCCACCAAGCAGCTCAGCGAAGAAGAGACCTGGGTGCTCGGCGTACAGGACAGCGCCCGTTCGCAGTCCCTGCGTGATCCCGCCGCGCTGCGCCGCCTGACCGATGACGTGCGCCAGATCTACCTGACCGAGTACGCCACGATCTGGGAAGGCTTCATCGCCGACATCCGCATGCTGCCTTCCGACAGCCTGCCCAAGGCCTCGCAGATGGCCCGCGTGCTGTCCAGCCCCGAATCGCCTTTGAAGCCTTTGCTGACGGCGCTGTCGCACGAGACCACGCTGAGCCTGTCGGAGAGCAAGTCCATCATCGACAAGGCGCAGGACAAGGCTGAAAGCGCGCTCGACAAATCGCGCGATCAGATCGCCAAGCTGTTTGGTGACAAGCCTGCCGCCACGGCGGTCGCCGATGGCCGACGCATCGAATCCATCGTGGACGACCGCTTCCTGGCCCTGCGCCAGATGGTGACCAGCCCCGATGGCAAGAGCCCGGCCCCGATCGACGGCACACTCGGCCTGATCAACGAGGTCTACACGCTGTTGACGGCCACCGAAACCGCCGTGCAAGGCGGCAACGTGCCACCACCCAGCGATGTGCCCAACAAGGTCAAGGCCGAAGCCGCCCGCCTGCCCGAACCGCTGCGCTCGCTGCTCAACACCTTGTCGGTAAGCGGCACCTCGGCCGCGCTGGACGCCACCCGCGCCAATCTGGGCCAGGCCATCAAGTCGCAGATCGGCGAGTTCTGCCAGCAAGCGATCTCCGGGCGCTACCCCTTCGTGCGCGGCAGCAACCGTGACGTCACGCAAGATGACTTCGCCCGCATGTTCGCGCCAGGTGGCCTGATGGACGCCTTCTTCCAGCAGCAGCTCGCCCGCTTTGTGGACACGTCCACACGGCCCTGGAGCTTCCGCAAGTTGGAAGGCGCCACCATGGGTACGGACAGCGGCACGCTGGCGCAGTTCCAGCGCGCCGCCGCCATCCGCGACACCTTCTTCCGAGCTGGTGGCAACCAGCCTGGCCTGCGTCTAGACTTCAAACCCTTCGAGATGGACGCCACCATCACCCAGTTCACGCTGGATGTGGACGGCCAGTTGGTGAAGTACGCTCACGGCCCGCAGATCCCGGCCACCGTGCAATGGCCCGGCCCACGCGGTAGCTCGCTGGTGCGCGTGTCGATTGCGCCGCCTGGTGCCGGCGACAACGCCATCGTGACCGAAGGCCCCTGGGCCTTGTTCCGCCTGTTTGACCGCATGGCCCTGAGCCCTGCTGGCGCACCCGAGCGCTTCAATGTGAACTTCAATGTGGGCGGGCGCCATGCCACCTTCACGGTCACGTCCAGCAGCGTGCAGAACCCCTTCCGCCTGCCTGAGCTGAGCAGCTTCTCCTGCCCGGGAGGTCTGTGATGTCGGGCGTGATACCGGGTGCGGAAGGCCCGGCCTGCGGCTGGTTCGGCAAGATCGCTTCGCTGGGTGATTTCAGTGCCCGGCGCCTGCCGCCGGAGTTCGTGCAACGCTGCGATGACTGGCTCTCGCGCGGTGTGCAGACCAGCCGCCAGCAACTGGGCGACCACTGGCTCAACACCTACCTGACGGCGCCCGTGTGGCGCTTCGCCTGGAGCCCGGGCATCGCCGGCCCACACTGGTGGATGGGCGTGCTCATGCCCAGCGTGGACAGCGTGGGGCGCTACTTCCCGCTCATCGTGGCCCAGGCCAGCACCCATGCGCCTGACTCCGGTCAGGATCAGACCGCCTTGCAGCGCTGGATGGAGCATGTCGCTCACGCTGCCATGTCCACCCTGCAACCAGGCTCGAACGTGGACACCTTTGAAGCCCAGTTGATGACCGCCCCGGCCTGGCAAGCAGCACCGCCGGTGGGCGTGCCCAGCATGCAAAGGCTGATGGGCCGTGATCGTTACGTCACCGCGCCTCAGACCTCGCTCAGCCAGTGGCTCGAAGGTGTGGCCGGCACCAGCCTGCATCAACAGGCACAAGGGCAAAGTCTGTGGTGGCAGCCGGATTCGGGCCACGGCAGTGGTAGCCTGAGCATGGGTCCGGGCCTGCCCGGTGCGGACCACTTCGTCGATCTTCTGCGCGGCAGCTGGTGATCCCCGCCACTGCCCAGCCTCGTTCTTTCATCGCCTCATGAGCCAAGCCGAATCCGCCTCACCACAGCCCGCCACGCCCGCGTCGAACAACAGCCCTGCCCAGGCCGGCGGCCACAGCGGCAATGCGCTGCCCGTCGGCCATCGCCTGCACGAGTTCGAGATCACCGGCCTGGTCGGTGAAGGCGGCTTCGGCATCGTCTACCTGGCGCATGACACGCAGCTGGAACGCACGGTCGCCATCAAGGAATACATGCCCGGTTCTCTGGCCACGCGGGCGGGTGACCTGTCCGTCACGGTCAAGTCCGAGCGCCAGCGCGAGACCTTCACGCTGGGCATGCGCAGCTTCGTCAACGAAGCCAAGCTGCTGGCCTCGTTCGATCATCCCGCGCTGATCAAGGTCTACCGCTTCTGGGAAGAAAACGGCACCGCCTACATGGTGATGCCCTACTACCAGGGGCCCACGCTCAAGACCTGGCTGCGAGACCAGAAGCAGGCGCCCGATGAAGCCTGGCTCAAGGGCATGCTGGGCCCGCTGATCGATGCGCTGGAAGTCATCCACGCCGATCACTGCTACCACCGCGACATCGCGCCCGACAACATCCTGCTGCTGGGCCCCAACAAGCCCTTGCTGCTGGACTTCGGCGCCGCCCGCCGCGTGATCGGTGACGCCACCCAGGCGCTCACCGTGATCCTCAAGCCCGGCTACGCCCCCGTGGAGCAGTACGCCGAAGTGCCCTCCATGAAGCAAGGCCCGTGGACGGATGTCTACGCCCTGTGCGCCGTGCTGTACGCCACCATCATGGGCAAGGCGCCACCGCCATCGGTTGGCCGCATGATGAAGGACGACCTCACGCCGCTCCTGCAATCGGCAGCCGGGCGTTATTCCGCGCCCTTCCTGGCGGCCATCGATGCCGGCCTGACCGTGCACCCCGAAAAGCGCCTGCAGAACATGGCCGCCTTGCGTGAGCGCCTGTTTGCCACCGAGTTGCCGCCCGGCATGACGACACCGCAACCGGTGAACGAAGACGATGACCGCACGGTGATCCTGCCTGCCGGCACGGATGCGGCCACGCTGGTGAAAGAGGCGCAAGCGCACACCCAGCAGCTCACGCAGATGACCGCCATGGCAACACCGCAGACGGCGTTTCCGCCCACGCAGGTTCACCAGCCAGTGCCCTCAACAACGCCCTCATCGGCCAGTACATCGCCATCAGCGCCCGCAGCCTCAGGCAGCACGGCTGCCAACGCGGCAGGCGGTGCATCAACGCCTGGCTCATCGGGCAACAAGCTCTGGATTGCCCTGGCCGCACTGGGCATCGCTGGCGGTGGCGGCGCCTGGTTCATGACACGATCCGGCCACAGCGGCCCGGCCGCGCCTGAAACCAGCGCCTCGCAAGCGGCAGCATCCATCGCAGCGCCAGCCAGCGCCCCGACCGCTGTCGCAGCCGCCAGCAGCGCCACTGCAGCGGCCACGCCGCCCGCCATGCCCGCGCAACGCGATCCGTTCACCATCGTCGCCGCACTGGAAGACATCGTGCGCAACGCCGACCCGCTCATGTCGGTCAACACCTTGACTGACAAGTCGCAACTGGTGATCGGCAAGGACAAGCTGCTGTTCGAGGTCAAGTCCAGCATCCCCGGCTACCTCTACGTCTATCTGGCCGGCACCGATCAGAACCACTTCTACCTGCTCTTCCCCAACGCACTGGACAAGAACAACCGCATCGAAGCCAACAAGCTGGTGCAACTGCCACGCAAGGGCTGGCACATCACAGCCGGCGGCCCGGCAGGCGTTGACCACATCGTCACCGTGGTCTCACCCTTCCCGCGTGATCTGAGCAAGCTGGGGCTGAACATGGCCGACACGATCCCCGAATTCGACATGACGCAAGCCGCCAAGGCCTGGAGCGAGCACAAGGGCCAAGGCAGCCCCTTCGTGCCACCCGCACTGTGCGAAGGCACCTCGCCATGCGAGCAAGGCTATGGTGCGTCGCTCGTCCACATCGAAGAAGTGGCCACTCGCTGAAATGGGCTGACACCGGCCGCAGACAGGCACACAATCGGCAAATAGCTGGTGACATGGCATTCGTTTTACCTGATCACCGGCAACTGTGAGGGGACAGAATCCTTCCGGGCAGGTATGTGCACCTGCCCCAGTTGATTGCAGTCCAACCATCCTCATCGATGACCCAGCCAGCGTCCCTGCCGAATAACGAAGCCCAGCGTCTGGCCAAACTGCGTGAACTGGCCGTGCTCGATACCGAGCCCGAACCGCTGTTCGACACGCTGGCACATCTGGCCGCACAACTGTGTGGCGTCCCTGTGGCGCTCGTGTGCTTTGTGGATGCGGATCGCCAGTGGTTCAAGGCCAATGTGGGCTTGCCCGGCGTTCATGAAACGCCGCGCGATATTGCCTTTTGTGCGCACGCCATCCTCGAACCCGAGGTGATGGAAGTGCCCGATGCCACGCGCGATACCCGCTTCATGGCCAACCCGCTGGTCACCGATGCACCGGGTATCCGCTTTTATGCAGGCGCCCCGATCACGCTGCCAGACGGCCTGCAACTGGGCACCCTGTGCGTGATCGACCAGCAGCCTCGCATCTTGTCGAGCAAGCAAAAGCAAGCGCTGGAAGACCTGGCCCGTATCGCTGCCCAAGCGTTGATGATGCGCGAACGGGTGCGCTACCAGGCCTTGACCACAGGCAGCTATCTGGCCGAACAGATCGCCAACAACGAGGCGCTGTACCGCGCCATCGTCGAGGATCAGACGGAGCTGATTTCGCTCTCCACGCCGGAGGGCATCCTCACCTTCGTCAATGCAGCCTACAGCCGCCAGTATGGCAAACCCACCGAAGCCATCGTGGGCACCAGCCTGTACGACTACGTGCCCGAATCCGAACGCGCGGCCGTGCGCGCCCACATGCACCGGGTGCTGAGCACACGCGAAACCATCCAGGACGAGAACCGCACCATCGCCGCCAATGGCCATCTGCACTGGATGGCCTGGACCAATCGCGTGGTGCTCAATGACCGAGGCGAGGCCACCGGCATCCACTCGGTCGGTCGCGACATCACAGAACGCAAGCTGGCGGAAGAATCGCTCAAGGAAAGCAAGCGCCGCCTGCGCTCCTTGTATGAATCCACGCCGGCCATGCTGCACTCGATCGACCAGCACGGCATCTTGCTGACCGTCAGCGACACCTGGCTGGCCAAGATGGGCTACACACGCGAAGAGGTGATTGGCCGCTCGTCGGCGGATTTTCTGGCGCCGTCTTCTTACGAGTACGCACGCAATGTGGTGCTGCCACGCTACCTGCTGACGGGCCGCTGCGACAACGTCGAATACCAGATGGTGCGCAAGGACGGCAGCCTGATCGACGTGCGCCTGTCTGCCATCATGGAGCGTGACAACGATAGCCAACCCGTGCGCTCGCTGGCCATCCTCGAAGACGTGACCGAGAAGCACGCCGTCGAGGCCGCCCTGCACGCCAACCAGGAGCGCCTGACACTGGCCACGCAAGCCAATGAAATCGGCATCTGGGAACTGACCTTGCCCGAAGGCAAGCTCACCTGGAGCGACATGATGCACACCATCTTCGGCCTGCCACGTGAACAGTTCACCGGCAAGCTCGATGACTGGAGCAAGTGCATCCACCCTGAAGACCTGGAGTACACCAGCCGCGAACTGAGCGCCGCCATCAAGGGCCACAAGCCGCTGGACTTCGATTTCCGCGTGCTGCACCCCAACGGCCACGTGCGCTATGTATATGGCCGCGCCACCGTGTTCCGCGATGCGCGAGGCCGGGCCACCCGCGTGCTGGGCGCCAACTACGACGTGACCGATCGTAAGCACATGGAGCGCGAGCTGGCTGAAAAGCACGAGCTGCTGCGTGTGACGCTGCATTCCATCGGCGACGCCGTGATCACCACCGATGCCCATGGCCGCGTGCAATGGCTCAACCCGGTAGCCGAACGCATGACCGGCTGGCCTAACGAATCGGCGCGTGACATGCCGCTCAGCCAGGTCTTTCATGTGATCAATGAACAGACGCGCGAGCCCGAGGTCAACCCCTTCGAGCGTTGCCTGGCCGAAGACATCCACGTCGGCCAGGTCGATCAGACCTTGTTGATCTCGCGCACAGGCCAGGAATACGGCATCGAAGATTCAGCGGCGCCCATCCGCGACGAAGAAGGCCAGATGCTGGGCGTGGTGCTGGTCTTCCATGACGTGACCGAGCAGCGCCGCATGGGCCATGAGATGAGCTTTCGCGCCACGCACGACCAGCTCACCGGCCTGGTCAACCGCGCCGAGTTCGACAAGCGCCTCACACGCGTGCTGGGTGAAGCGCAGCAGCATGACACCTGCCATGCCCTGATGTACATCGATCTGGACCAGTTCAAGCTGGTCAACGATGCCTGCGGCCACAGCGTGGGCGATCAACTGCTCTGCCAGGTCACCAGCCTGCTGCAAGGCTGCGTCCGCTCACGCGACACACTGGCCAGACTGGGCGGCGACGAGTTCGGTGTGATCCTGGAGCACTGCACGGTCGATCAGGCCCATCGCGTAGCGCAGGACATCTGCGACCAGATGGAAGAGTTCCGCTTCATCCACGACGGTCGGCGTTTTCGGATCGGCACCAGCATCGGCCTGGTCCCGCTGGACAAGCGCTGGGCCCACACCGCATCCGTGCTGCAAGCCGCCGATACCTCCTGCTACGCTGCCAAAGAGGCAGGCCGCAACCGCGTGCACGCCTGGTACGACACCGATCAGGCCATGCGCGCCCGCAAAGGTGAGATGCAATGGGCCAGCCGCCTGGAGCAGGCGCTCGACGAGAATCGCTTCATCCTGTACGCCCAGCGCATCCAGCCCATTCGGCATGCCAGCAAAGGGCTGCATTGCGAAGTGCTGATCCGCCTGCGCGATACCGATGGCAGCATCATCCCGCCCGGCGCCTTCCTGCCCGCGGCAGAGCGCTTCCACATGGCCTCACGCATCGACCGCTGGGTCGTGCGCCATGTGTTCGACTGGCTCAATCAACAAGGCGATGCACTCGATCAGATCGACACCATCGCCGTGAACCTGTCAGGCCAGTCGATTGGCGACCCCACCTTCCACCGCTTCATGCAGGAGCTGATTGCCGAGACCTCGGTGGATGTGCGCAAGCTGTGCCTGGAGATCACGGAAACCGCCGCCATCACCAACCTGGTGGACGCAGCCGCCTTCATCGAGGGCATGCGGCAAAGCGGTGTGCGCATGGCGCTGGACGATTTCGGCTCGGGCGCCTCATCGTTCGGTTACCTCAAGACCTTGCCCGTGGACTACCTCAAGATCGATGGCCAGTTCATCAAGGACATCGTGCACGACGCGCTGGATCAGGCCACCGTGCGCTGCTTCTGCGAAGTGGCCCGCCTGCTGAACATCAAGACCGTGGCCGAGTTCGTGGAAACCGAAGCCGTGCTGCAAACCCTGCGCGACATCGGCGTGGACCACGCCCAGGGCTATTTGATTCACAAGCCCCAGCCCTTGAGCCAGTTGCTCACGCCCGTGTCCTGCACGAGCTGAGCCAACCTGACAGGCGCGTCAGGAGAGGCGCCCGCTGATCACCCGCTTGAGCAGGCGTTTGCTCAAACGGCGGGCGTAGTCGCCATAGGCGATGTCATCGGCCATCAGATCCAGATGCAGGTGCGTGATGGTGCTGCTGGGCAGCATCCGCACGAACAGCCGCTCGCAGAATTTCGGGAACACCAGATAACGCAAGCGATTGGCGTGATCCAGCGCACGCGTGATCTCCCGGCTGCGCTCTTGATACAGCGGCAAGGCACGCACTCGCCCATCAGCTTGCAGCGCGGCCTGA
>NZ_SCTN01000547.1 GCF_004297345.1 Aquabacterium sp.
CGTTCACACTGGCCGCGGCGAACCAAGCTCTGGCTCTCTGCGCGGCTGCTGCATGGCCTTGGTTAGTGCTGCTGCTGGGTGCTTCAAGCCGGGGGCAATTGACACTTGCGCCTCGTCCTGGGCGTGCCCTTCGGGGCAATCTACTCTATGCGATGAGCGTGCCGAGCGTGGTCATGGTAGTCGGCGTAGTCTCCGAGACCAATGTTTATGATCTGTCGCACTGGCGTCTGGTTATTGCAGGCGCGATCTTTGGCGGACTCTGGTGCAAGCTGGCCATGGCGGCGAGCCCGCGGGAGGACAATGAAGCTGAAGGGATGCGCTGGCTAACAGGACTGCTCGCTGCCATACCTGCATGCCTCATCGGCGTTCTTGCGCTCTTTGGACTTAACCGGAAGCTGGACTATGCACCAGCGACGCCCTATTTTGCCGAGGTGTTGCAAAAGCGCGCGATCTATGGGAAAGGCGCCAGCTACAACTTGAAGATCGGCCCATGGGGGCCACAAAAGTTGCGGGATTCCTATGCTGTCAGCCAATGGCTATATGACCATTTGGAGGTAGGCGATTCGGCCCAGATTCAGATGCACTCGGGCTGGTTGGGACAACCTTGGATCGAGATTTCTGCTCCTATGAAATAGCCCATGCAAGGCACTTCATGAATTTAGAGTCGATGGCAGAATGAACGTGCGGCGTCCGCGACATCCACAGTGTGCAAGCATCACCCTCCGAGGAAGGCGGGATGCTCAGTTAAAGGTCCTGCCCGGCCATGCCAACCTGAATCGATAACTACGGCGGCCTAAAGCCCTTAAGGGATTCAAGGCACGCCTGAGCTTTGCGCCCTGAGCGCCCGCGAGCCGTGGTTGCGCACACATCGTCGGCGAATGTCAACTGTTCGGCGCGGGATTCGGTATTTCGAAATCTCGCTTTGGGTCGTGAGAAATCAGTGATGAACAGCCGCTTACTGGAATCGAAACGTCACTGACTGCTTTCCGGCAAGGGACTCGAAATCGGGGCGGTCCCATCGCAACGCTCGGCAGGAGGTCAAGCACTCGGCATGAACACCTGCAATGTGGCAGAAGTGATCCATCGTCATCCCGCTTCCAATGGTTATAAAGAACGCCGTTGCCCGCCTTCATCTCATTCGTCTGGTGCTCCGCACAACTCGATATGCCGCAGCGAGTTCCTTGTTGCTCAGAACATAGTCAGGGTTGTCGGCCAGCCGTTCGATCGCCAGTGCGATGAAAGCCTTTGCCCGTGCTGGCTGGTCGTTGCGGCTACCGAAGTACACGAAGTAGCTGGCGTACTCGGGCATGTGATCCAGCATCACTGGGATCAACTGGCCGCTGCGGATGAACGGCGCCGCGGTCACGCCCGCGAGTTGCCCGATAACCTTCCCCGACAGCACCGCATGCAATTCAACCACCTCGTCGTTGCTGTAGAGCGCAGCTGCACCAGGCTGGTCCATCAGTTGATCGCCTACTTTGAGACGCCATGGCACGGCCTGGCCCGTGCCTGGATTGCGGTACGCCGTGCAGCGGTGAGAAGCCAGATCCGCCACCGACTTCGGCACGCCATACTTGTTGAAATAATCCGGCGTACCACACACGATCAGTTGCAGTGGAAACAAGCACCTGGCGACGACGCCTTCGTGCGGCGATGCACCGAGTCGGAAGCCCACATCGACGCGGTCTTCCACCCAGTTTCCCACCCTGTCGTCCAAGATGACATCGGGCTGCACGGATGGGTATCGCTCGCAGAACTCGTCCAGCAGGCGCCACAAGATGCCTTGGAAGGTGGTTCTCGGGCCGACGATCCGCAG
Organism: Aquabacterium sp.; assembly: GCF_004297345.1. Lineage (GTDB taxonomy): Bacteria > Pseudomonadota > Gammaproteobacteria > Burkholderiales > Burkholderiaceae_C > Aquabacterium. The sequence goes on from NZ_SCTN01000547.1 coordinate 1,817, forward strand.
CGGACCGGCGATCTCGTCCTTGGCCGATCTGGCGTTCTGAAAGGCGCGCTTCAGCCCGGACAAGGCCGGTTGCGCGTCCTCCAGAAAGCGCTGGCCCGCATCAGTCAAAGATAGGACACGCGTGGTGCGATGGAACAAGCGCACTCCCAGCATCCCTTCCAGTTGCCCCAGGGCCAGGCTCGCGGCCTGGGGGCTGATGCCCAGCGCAATGGCGGCCTGACGCAGGCTGCCCAGCTCCGCCGCCTTGGCGAATGTCGAGATGGATCGCAGTTCATTGAATGCCATGATGTGCCTCCGTGTCGGCCATTGTCATGTTTTTGATGTCAATCCATCAATGTTTGTGGCCCTATTCAGATGAGAGTCCGCGCTCTACAGTGGCATCAGTCGTCGTCAACGAGGAGGCTTTCATGGAACAGGTGATCTTGAACAACGGGGTAGCGATGCCAGTGCTCGGATTCGGCGTCTTTCAGATTGCTGATCAGGTGGAGTGCGAACGCTCGGTGGTCGATGCCATTGAACAGGGCTACCGGCTGATCGATACCGCCGCCTCTTACATGAACGAGGCAGCGGTGGGCAAAGGGCTCAAGGCCAGCGGCGCGGCGCGGGGCGAGCTGTTTGTCACGTCCAAGCTGTGGGTGCAGGACACGGGCTACGACAAGACCAGACAGGCCATCGACAAGTCATTGCGCCGCCTGCAACTTGCCTACCTCGATCTCTTCTTGATCCACCAGCCCTTTGGGGATGTGCATGGATCCTGGCGGGCGATGCAGGACGCGCACCGCGAAGGCCAGCTTCGGGCCATCGGCGTCAGCAACTTCCATCCGGATCGGCTGATGGACATCGCAGCGTTCAACGAGATCACGCCTGCCGTGAACCAGATCGAGGTGAACCCTTTCATCCAGCAAGCCGAGAGCGTTGCTTTCATGAAGAGCCTCGGTGTGCAAGCCGAGGCCTGGGCACCGTTCGCGGAGGGCCGCAACAACCTGTTCCACAACGAGGTGCTGGCCGGTATCGGTGCCAAGCATGGCAAGACCATCGGTCAGGTGGTGCTGAGATGGCTGACGCAGCGCGGCATCGTCGTGCTGGCCAAGTCGGTGCGCAAGGAACGCATGGCCGAGAACCTGGCCGTGCTGGATTTCCAGTTGGACCATGACGACATCACCCGCATCGCCTCGCTCGACACCAACACCAGCAGCTTCTTCTCTCACCGCGATCCAGCCATCGTCAAGTGGATGAGCGAGCGCAAGCTGGACATTTGATGTACCACCGAATCACCAGC
>NZ_SCTN01000548.1 GCF_004297345.1 Aquabacterium sp.
CGACCAGGGCAGCGTCACCATCGGGCTGGAAATGCAGCATCGCAACGGGCAGGACGTCGTGCTGCACGGCTGGGTGCGCGACACCGGCATGGGCATGAGCCCGGAGCAGCAAAGCAAGCTGTTCCAGGCCTTCAGCCAGGTGGATGCCTCGACCACACGCCGCTTCGGCGGCACTGGACTGGGCCTGACGATTTCCCGGCAACTGGCCGAGCGCATGGATGGCCGCGTATGGGTGGACAGCCAGCTCAACGTCGGCTCCACCTTCCACTTCACGGTGCGCATGCGCCTGCCTGAACGCCAGACACCGATGGCCTTGCTCAGCGACGATTGGCGAGGCAAGCGTGTGCTGCTGGTGGACGACAACGCCGATGCGCGCCAGGTGCTGGGCCAGATGACCAGCAAGCTGGGCCTGAAGGTGGACTTCGCCAGCAGCGGCGAAGAGGCGCTGACGCAAGTTCAGCAAACGCCGCAACCCTATGACTGGATCCTGCTGGACTGGAAGATGCCCGGCATGGATGGCGTGACCTGTGCGCGGCACGTTCACGAACTGGCGCAAGCCCGCTTCCCGCATGCCAATCCCTGCATCCTGCTGGTGACGGCCTTCAACAAGGCGGACGCCATGAAAGCCGCCAAGGACATCCCGCTGGCCGATGTGCTGACCAAGCCTGTGACGCCCTCCACCCTTTTTGACAGCCTCACCCGAGCCTTGACACAAGGCGCAGGCATGCGGGTCATCGCCGAGCACGCGGCCGCCCCACCTGCGGCCATCAAGGCCCCCGATCTGAAGGGCATCCGCGTGCTGCTGGCCGAAGACCAGCCACTGAATCAGGAACTGGCCAGAGAGTTGCTGCAGCGAGCCGGCGCCGAAGTCATCATTGCTGAAGATGGCGCCCAGGCCTTGCAACACCTTCAGGACGATCCGGCTTTCGACTGCGTGCTCATGGACTGCCAGATGCCGCGCATGGATGGCTACACCGCCACCCAGCGCATTCGCGCCAACGACAAGTGGCGGCATCTGCCCATCATCGCCATGACGGCCAGCGCCCTGGTCAGCGACCGGGACCGTGCCCTCGCCGTGGGCATGAACGACCATATCCCGAAGCCGCTAGACGTGAATCAGATGTACCAGGTGATCTCGCGCTGGATTCGGGTCGCACAACGTGCCAGAATGGAAACATGAATGCGAATCATTCGCGGAGAAATCACATGAAGAAAATTATTGCCACTCTGCTCCCGATTGCTGCACTCGCGCTGCCCCTTGCCGCGCAAGCTGGCGCCAAGTGCGAGGCCCACCCCAAAGCCGAATGGATGAAGGAAGGCGATGCCAAGGCCAAACTGGAAGCCGACGGCTACAAGATCCGCAAGTTCAAGGTCGATGGCCAGTGCTACGAGATCTACGGCTGGAACAAAGACGGCAAGAAGGTCGAGATCTATTTCGACCCCAAGACACTGGACATCGTCAAGGCTGAAATCGAGAAGTGATACAGGTCTGGAGTGCGGCTGTCAGGGTCAGCCACTGGCTGCTGGCGGCCCTGGTGCTGTTCAACCTGTTCAATGACACCGGCCCTACGCACCGTTATGCTGGCTATGCGGCTGCGCTGACGGTGCTGCTGCGACTGGCCTATGGTTTCAGCCGGCCACGGGGCGATGCCGCTCATGTTGGTCTGCCTGCCCCCGCCGTGCTGAAACGGCATCTGCTTGGACTGAAGGCCGGCCAGGTGCACCGCAGCCTGGGGCACAACCCTGCCGGCATGCTCATGGCGTGGCTGCTGTGGCTGCTGGTGCTGGCCCTGGGCATCTCCGGCTGGATGACCCAACTGGATGCCTACTGGGGTGAAGACTGGTTGATCGACACCCATGAAGCCATCGCCTGGGTGCTGCAGGGCAGCATCCTGATTCACTGGGCTGGTGTGGTGGTGAT
>NZ_SCTN01000549.1 GCF_004297345.1 Aquabacterium sp.
GGCCACGGTCTACTACCGCCTGGTGGCCTCGGCTGAAGCGAAACTGCGCCATCAGGCTTGCACGGATCCGCTCACGCAATTGCGAAATCGCCGCTTTGCGATGGAGGTTGCCCAGCATGAAGCGGCCGTGTTTGAGCGCGGCGGTCGTCCTCTGGCCCTGGTTCTGGGTGACGTGGACCACTTCAAGCAGATCAACGATGTGCACGGCCACGAAACCGGCGACATGGCCCTCAAGGCCGTGGCTCAGGCCTTGCGCGACGGCGTGCGTGAGGTCGATCACGTGGCCCGCTGGGGCGGCGAAGAGTTCCTGATGCTGCTGCCTTCCACAGAAGTGGACGAGGCCTTGCGTGTGTCAGAGCGCGTGCGTGAATCCATCCAGCAGATCGACCTGGTGCATCACCATCAGTTGGTGCCCTTGCGCATCACCCTGGGCGTGAGCCTGCTCGCGCCAGGCGAAACGGTCGAGCAAGCCCTGGCGCGTGCCGACAAGGCGCTCTATCAAGGCAAACAAGCCGGTCGCAATCGCGTAGTTCTCGCTGGACAAGCCGCTTAGACGATTTATACTGCGCAGGCTTTCGAGGAGCGTTGCAAGGTCCCCCTGTTGATCAGGCGTGGCCCCCAGGCTCGAAAGGCACGTGATCATCACGTGATGTGCAACCGCGCTCACCCGCATGTGTCCCGCTGGGTGAGTTGTATCTTTTCACGTTCCCCCCGGTAGCGCACGGCGGCTTCTGAACCCTTAGGAGCTCTCCATGACCGCTGTTACCAACAAGCTGATTTCTGAACACAAGGGCGTCGAATGCATCGTCGCCGACATGTCTCTTGCCGCCTGGGGCCGCAAGGAAATCAAGATCGCTGAAAGCGAAATGCCCGCGCTGATGGCCATCCGTGCCGAATACGCGCCCAAGCAGATCCTCAAAGGTGCGCGCATCACCGGTTCGCTGCACATGACCATCCAGACCGCCGTGCTGGTTGAAACGCTGCAAGCCCTGGGTGCCGACGTGCGCTGGGCCTCGTGCAACATCTTCTCGACGCAAGACCACGCCGCCGCCGCCCTGGTGGAAGCCGGCACCCCCGTGTTCGCCTACAAGGGCGAGTCGCTGGAAGACTACTGGGACTACACCCACCGCATCTTCGACTTCGGCGCCAAGGGCACGGAAGGCGAAGGCCCCAACATGATCCTGGACGACGGTGGTGACGCCACCTTGCTGATGCACCTGGGCAAGCGCGCCGAGAAGGACATCACCGTTCTGAACAACCCCACCAGCGAAGAAGAACGCATCCTCTACGCGTCGATCAAGGCCAAGCTGGCTGTGGACAGCACCTGGTACACCCGCAAGGCTGCCCAGATCATCGGCGTGACCGAAGAAACCACGACCGGCGTGCACCGCCTCAACGAAATGAGCGCCAAGGGCACCCTGCTGTTCCGCGCCATCAACGTGAACGACTCGGTCACCAAGTCCAAGTTCGACAACCTGTACGGCTGCCGCGAATCCCTGGTCGATGGCATCAAGCGCGCCACTGACGTGATGGTCGCCGGCAAGATCGCCGTGGTGGCTGGCTACGGTGACCATCACGTCAGTGGCGCGCTTGATG
>NZ_SCTN01000550.1 GCF_004297345.1 Aquabacterium sp.
TGCAGCCCCAGCCAATGAGGCGTAGCTGCCGAGTTGTGAACGGGTGTGATCCTGCTCAACCTTTGCGAGGTACACGGCATTCGTACCAGCGGCACGGCGCTCATCGTTGTAGCGCTTCTGCTCACTGATGAGCTTCGCGAACCCACCGACGAAGTTGCCCAGCGACTGACTGGCCTTGTCAAAGCCAGCAGCCATGTTCCCGCCGATGTCCTCGTTGAGGCGAGACCCCAAGAAGGCCGCATCAGCCTTCTCCCGAATGCCAGCCTTCGCGGCAGACAGTCGGCTTTGCACCAGGTCGTACTGCTTTTGCAGCTCATCAGCCGCTGAGGCATCGGACGGCTTGCCAGACCCCCGTAGCATGTCGATCTGATTTTGCAGCGTCGTAGACAACCTGGCAGCGCTACGCTCAATGGCCTGCACACTGATCTCAGCCTCGGCCCGCGCACGGTCAAGCGGATTGACGATCATCGACGCGATGCCCGCCGCCGCCTGGTCAGCCAGGTGCAGGCTCATGTCACTGGCTTGTTGCCATGACTGAGCCCACTCCTTGGCGGTCTTGCGCGACTCTTCCAAAGCCCGTGCTTCACGCCCGGCCTGCAGCTCCAAAGGGACACGACGAGCATCTGACTCAGTGCTGGCCAGCTCGCCGCGCAAGCCAACGAGCTTCGCCTGCTGATTGATACGGCCGGCGTCATCCTTGGGAGAGAACTTTTCCTCCAGCGAGATCTCCTGCCGCAACAGGTTCTCTTTTTCAACCAAGCGCTTACGGTCTATCGCAGCCTTCTGATCGGCGTAATCCTCCTCACTCAACAGGCCCTTCGCCCGAGCCAATGCAAGTCGCTTCTCCTCGTCCTCAACAAGACTGAGGCGCATGGTGCTTGCAGCCTTGAACTGCGCCATCTGCAGCGCCAATTGGGCTTGGTTGGCAGCCTCTGCGCCCTTGTCGGCATACTGCTCGCGGATCGACTTCTCCTGCGCTGCAATCAAGGCAGGGTCCAGGAGATTGCTCCCTGGATTGACCAGCCGAACAGCATCAAGGCGACGGTGATAGGCCGTCAACTCCTCTTCAACACGGCGACCGCCAATGGTCAAGGCCTTGCGCTGCTCCTCCAGCACCTTGGTTGCCTCAACGCCGGCGTTCTCGGCGTCCTGACGGTTCTTCGCTGTAGCGGCTGCAGCCGCATCGCGCAGGCCCTTCTCCTTCAGCCGCGAGATATACAGCTCAAGATCCTTCTCAGGCTGGCTCTTCTGCGATGAGCCGAACACGGCCTGGTTGAACTCCCGCAGCGCACGCATGCTCTCAAGCTTGCTCTGGGCCTGCTTGAGAAGCTCGTCATCGGTGCTTTGGCGACCGACACCCAGCATCGCATCCCATGCGTACTTAGCCGCACCAGTAACGCCACGCCATGCAGACTCGATGTAACCCAGATTGGCCGTTACCGCCTTTGCCCGCTCCCCCAGCATGTCGGAGTAGGTGCGCTGCGCCAGGGAGGCCGCATCATCCGCCTTGCCCTGTTCCTGCAGGGCCTGGATCTGTTGATAGGTCGAAGCCGTCAGGAAGTTGTACTTCTCGTTAAGCTTCACGATGGTGTCGGATGGGTCCTTGCCCAGCGACTTGAAGTCTTCCACCAGCTTGTCAACGGCAACACCTGTTGCCTGGCTGAAAGAGACGATGGATGCGCCTGCGCCCTGCAGCTCCTCCCGGCTCACGCGGCCAGTACCGACCAACATGGCCAAGACCTCAGCGGCCTTGCCCTGAGTCCCCACCACCGCAGAAACGCCCGCAGCCATACCGTTGAGCTGGCTTGTCGTGACCCCGGCGGCATTGCCAGTGAGGATCACTTGCTTCTGAAACTCGACTGTCTCAGCTTGCCCCTGCAGAAACGCATAGGCCAACACACCCGCACCACCGGCGGCCAATGTCATCGGATTGACCAGGCTGAGCATGTAGGAGCCCAAAGCCTGCACAGCAGGGCCGATGCCACCGAACATGTCCTTGAGCTGCCCACCCTGCTGCAGCAGCACCGTCATCACCGGCTGGCCACCTTGCAAGCTGGTGACGATGTCGGTCAACTGCGCAGGCACACCGCGCAGTGCAGCGGCTGTTTGAGCAGCCGAGACGCCCATGCGTGCATTCGAGTTTGATGCCGCATCCTGCAGGCGCCGGGCCTCCTCCAACTGCTGGAGGTAGGGCCGAAGCAGATCCACGCTCACGCCGCGCTGTGACGCGATGGCCTCAAAGTACTTCGCAGTCCCACGCTCGCCAGCCTGGTATGCAGCAGTCGTGCGCTGAACGCTGTTGATGATCGAACGCGTTGCAGCATCTACCTTCTGTGCAGATGCACCTCCGCCCGACCCAATGGAATCCATGCCCTTGGCAGCAGTCTGGCCAGCAGAAGAAACGGCCTGAGCCATGTCCTTGGCGCCAGCCTTGATCTCCTCAAAGCCTTCCCGGGCCTTGGATCCATCCACAGCGAAACCAAGCTGAACTTTCCGCTCATCAGTAGACATAGGTCACCCGCAAATTGAAAAGGCCACCCGTAGGTGGCCTAGAACCTCTTACTCATCGCCCCGATCGCCGCCACCTCCATGACCTGAAGGTCATCGAAGAGCGGACCTCGCTCATCAGGCGGAATGCCCCGGAACTCCATCAACGCGAACACGGATGGATAGTCCAGTCCGGTAGGACCGCCAACGCCTACGCGCCACTGTGTTTGCACATCCCGGAGCAGTCTGAAGGCTGCCCAGTTGTCAGGCCACACCTCAACGTCATCCATCGCATAGTCGGACGGAAGGAAGCCCGCCTTAGAGGCTTCCTCGGGCGTGGGAAGGCGCTCATAGAACGCCTCCGCAGCCAGGGTCAGTTTCCCAGGCGACCTTCTGTGCAGGCCAGACCATAGGCCTGGCTCATAGCGATCACCGCCGCCGGCAGCTCACGAGCCAACTGCTCGAACGTCTCAACCGACACCGGGAAGTCCAGATCCCACGCGACGACGCAACCCATGAGGTACTGCGCATTGCCTGCACCGACTTGCTTGTACATCAACGCGTGGTCAAGCTTGCCGTCCTTGATAGCGCTGACCGCGTCGCCCAGGTTGAGCATGCTGTTCTGGAATGCACCGAACTCCTCACGGTCGCGGTACTTGTACGTGACATTGACCACGCCCTCTTCTCCGGTTGGCAGCTTGAACTTGACGGGGAACGGGACAAACGTTTCGGGCTTCTTGCCGAGAGTGATTTTCGCCATGATGATTAACTTTCGCAGGGTTGAAGTAACGCCCGTGCCCAGCTCTGCCGCCCTGCGAAGAGCGAACAGAGCCGGGTCGGTGCAAGGGAGCGTCTTACGACGCGTAACGGACGAGCTTGCTGGTGCCGTTGAAGGAGGCCTTGACCTTCATCACCTGAGCGTCCTGGACGCTCGGGGCCTCGTTCAGGGCCACGGTGCAGCCTTGCAGGACGATGGCACCCGAGCGAACCACCATCTTCATGATGGTGTTGGTCTGCACATCGGTGAGCGACTTCAGCGCGGCATAGCCTGGAGTAGAGATCGAGTCAGCATCGATGTCCAACTGATACGAGGTGGCGGAGAAGCCATCGTTGATCGACTGGTTCACATCGGACTCGATGTACTTGTAGTCCACCGTCTTCGGATCACCGCCGCTGGATGACACACCCAACACCTGAGTGATCTGGGTGAAGGCACTGACCTTGCGCACCGAGCCAACGCCGGTACCAGGCGGGAAGAACTGAGTGTTGGTCGTATCGCAACCTTCCAGCTTGAAGGTATCAGCGGTCGCGTTCTTCACACGGAAGGGGCGCAAATGCAGACGCCCCCAACCGCTGGAGACCTCCAGGATGTCGCCATCGACATAGCCATGGCCAACGATGCCAACCACCGCCTCGGCGGCGTTGGAGACAGACGCGGTAGGCTTGGATGCAGCGAATGCGGACGCGATGTAGAACGCGGTCCCCGTGGGTACTGATGCCATATAAGGGCCTTTCTGACGAAAAAAAGCCGCATGAATGCGGCAGGTGACGCCCGAACTGGGCAAGAAAAAGGCCCGTCTGATCGCTCAAACGGGCCTGTGCTTGGAAACGTGCTGGTGATGGACTATCTGTCCCACCAGATAGAGAAGTCCTGATGCGTACCGCGACGGTCGGGGAAGTCGCTGGCTGCAGAGACAAAGGCGCCGAGAGGCTCAGCCTTCATCGTCGCGACCAGATCGGCCTCAAGCTGCAGCGCCAGGCTGATAGCGCCCGCTCGCGTGGCATCCCAAACAGCGATCTGCATGTGAGCGTTGCGCTTGTCTGGCATGGTCCCCTCAACATAAGCGAGAGCATCGCCACCGACTTGCTGGTAGATCACATAGGGCGTTTCGGTGCCAAACGGCGCCTCATCCGGGAAGACTCTGGCGCAGCGCACTTTGATCAATTCGACCAGGGTGGATTCGAGGCTCATGACTTCGTGTCCAGACGTCTGTACAACTCGGCCTTAGCAGCCGCGATAGCCGCTGGCATGGCAGCCTGAGCGGGCCTGATGAAGGGATGCGCGGCCACGTGTTTCGGCTCAGCAAGCGGTCTGTCCTTGTGAGTCGTGAACCGCCGGGTTACCGGATCGTAGGTGATCTCATACCGCTGCAGATGACCGTACTCAACTAGATGGCCATGAGGGGCCTTACGGGCGTTCCAGCTCACGTGGTACGTGGCCAGGAAATCGTTTGACTTGTCCTCGCTGAACACCTGGTAGATGCTGCGCTGCAGGTTGCCAGTGACACGACCGATAGACGCTACGTTGCGCACAACTGCCTCATAGAGCACTTGAGCACCTGCCTGAGCCGCCGGACGAATCGAAGCCTCCACAGCGTCTGCCTGTTGGTCAATGAAGGCCTCCAGATCAGACAAGTCAACCTCGGCACTAAAGCTCATTGAATCACCACGCAAATCAGATCGACGTACTCGCGACGCTTCATGTCTGGAGCAATCGCCTTGACGTCGTATGCAGTCGCCTTGTACGTAAACCGCCATCCGGACAATACGTCCTCTCGATAGCGGATGCGTACAGACGCCTGCACTTCAGACGACTTTGCCCCGGCCTTGATAGACGCGAGCCCGCTCATGTGGCGGATGTTTGCCCATACCGGAGCGACCTCTACCCAGCCTATGGAAGGCTGGCCCAGCGCGTCCTCGGTAGAGACCGGCTTTAGCAGCCGGCCCCTGCGGTTAAAGTCCGACGTCTTCATCTGCACCCCATCTAGGCTCGCCCTTCGGAATTAAGGGCACTACTCGACAGGGTTGTGACCTGTCGCATTCAAAAGGAACCGAGCCCGCAGAACGCCCTTTGCATGATTGCCACCAGCGCTCAAGTGAAGGGTTGTTCCATCCCCTCCAAAGATGTGTGTTGCGCTATATGCAGCGTATGGCGTCAGGCGCTTGTACACGTCGTGGAACTGGCTACCCGTTTCAGAAGTAACCTGGCGCGCAGCCTGCACATAGGCATTCGATACCGTACCTTGGTTACCAGTTCCAACTGCATGCGGACTAGCAATGACCGTCTCAGTTCCAGCGGCGGCAACTTCCTTGACGATAGACCTGAGGGCATCAGAGAAGGCCGATACGCCAGCCAAGCCATCGCCGTAGCTGTTCAGCGTCATATCGAACCAGCAGGCATCCAGACCCAACTGAGCCAGGACTGCACCACCACGCCACTCGTTGGTGTTCTTCACTGCGCCGGTCGCGCTTGTCAGCTTGTCGCCGTACTGACCAAACGACATGATGTTGACGCGTGGGATCTGCGAATCGTAGAAGGTCGCACCGATGATCCAGACGTCACCAGAGGCACAGAGGATCTGGCATTCACCAGATCCACGTGTCAACGACACAGTTGCCACCTTCACCTTAAAGGTTCCATCTGTCGTGATCGTGGAGGCCACACTGCCGCCGCCGGGATTGCTGACTGTGATACTGCCGGTTGTGCGGTCACAGTACACGACACGCACCGTGTCATAGATGATGTTTCGAGTTGGCTCGCACGGATATGTCGGTGTAAACCCAACACCAAGACCAACACCGTTCGCGCGACCCATGACCCCACCGAGTGAGGTCTGCTGTCCATTCGGGTAGTGCGATGCGCCTGCGATCCAGCGAAACCGACTGTCAAAGTCGCTGAACTGCATGTTGGGCGGGAAGGCCTGGATGAAGCCCTCCCCAAAGAACGAATTGTCAGCAGCAGGAATGCCGACGCTCGCCAAGTAGGCAGCCATCTGTGCAGATGGACGCCCTGCCGCCGCACCGATCAAGCCCTTGACACCAGTGCCGGCGCCTGTGCCCAGCTCGGTGCTGTCACCGAACCCGCCCACGAACGCCTGCGCGAGTCCAGCCAGGACCATTGCGATGGCCTGGCTAGTCTTCGGCATAGCGCCAGACTTTGCGCTGTAGTTTGGCCGATGGACAACCTGAGTCGCACCGGCAGCGATGGCTGCTGCAACGACAGCAGGCGTGTCGTCAACCAGCATGCGGGACTTCAGCCAGGTAACGATCTCCGCAGGAAAGTTGACAACCAAACCAGGGGCGTAATTCGAACGCTCCAGGCTATCGACGGATTGAATGACCAAGGCTTGAGGCATGGTGCGTCCTTCTTAGATTGATTGATACAGGTAATCTGCGATAAGGCCATCGAACAACGAGTTGACCTTGAATTCCGCTTCACCGCCGCTCTCACGGTTCTGCATGAAAGATGCGATATGAGCCAGCATCCAGTGCTTGACGCACGCCGGCACATCGTCAGCGGTGTCGCCAAAGCCCGCCGTGTAGCGCACGCGCAAAGCTGCTGGATGACACTTCATTGAAGGAAGCGTATCCAGACGGTGCAACACACCCCGAACAGATCCGGAATGGACGTAGTACAGGGATGCCAGCAGGATCTGAGACGCTCCGGCCAAGTCGAGATAGGTGACGCTGGACACCTCTTTGACAGGACCGAACGCAAGATCAAGGCGACCAGAGCACGGCCACTCTGCATGCGCATCCTCCATCACCGTTGAAAGCAACTTGCAACGGGTGTACTGCTCGAACATGGAGCTGACACTCGGGATGAGGACTTGCTCAACGTATGAACGCTCAGCATCGTCATCAAGTCGGCATTGCTGGGCGACTTCATCGAAAGTGAGGACGGATCCAGTCGAAGGCGTTATGACGATGCTGGGCACTTCACACCTCTTTGGCCGTTGCGCCTGGACGAGCAATGCGTGCGGCGGTCACCGCATCTGGATGATCATCAACGTCACCCGACAGCACCATCGCGGCAATGCGGCTCTTTGCACCAACGACAAGATCACCAACGACCTGCCCTTCCGCCGCGTACAGCCGAACCGCGGTCACTCGGGGCTCAGCGGCCAGCTCGGCAGCAGCTTGCTCAGCAGCGGCCTGCTCAGCAGCAGCCTTCTCAGCAGCGGCCTTCTCAGCAGCAGCTTGCTCAGCAGCGGCCTTCTCGGCAGCGGCCTTCTCAGCAGCAGCTTGCTCAGCAGCGGCCTTCTCGGCAGCGGCCTTCTCGACAGCGGCCTGCTCAGCAGCAGCCTGATCGGTGCTCATCGAATCGGTTGGTAGCTGGCCGGAACCTTGGTCGGCACCGGCTTCTGAAGAGGAACCGGCATCCGCCGATCCTTTGGGTTTTGCTGTAGCCATAGCATTCGCGCTCCTATACGCAAAAATTGAACAAGGAGCCGAGTCCTCCTGTGACTCGGCTCATTCAGCCATCAGGTGGCCGAGTTCTGGTAGGCCTTCGCCGCACCGCCCACGTCAGTCCAGTTGCCACCGGAGCGCATCCAGGCCAGGAAGCCGACCTGACCCTTCTTGGCATAGGCCGAGTCGGTGAAGCGGAACAGGGTGATGTCCATCGCGTCGCGGATCTTGTAGTACGTGAAGTCACCGTAAGCCAGTGACTTCGCCGAGGCCGCCATCACGGGCATATCGTTGTTGATCACGACCGGACGACCCAACAGCTCATCGGGAGAGCCCTTGGTGATGCCGTACTCATAGCCCGGTGTCCAGATTGGGCGACCCGTGGTGTCCTTGATCTTGCGAATGATCCGGCGAGACTGCTGATGCATCATCCAGTTCAGGGCGCCGCCATCAGCGTAGCCATCATCAATGGACTCCTGCAGGTCAACCAGGTCGTCGTAGATGATGGAAGTGGTCTGGCCGGTCGTACCTTGCTTGCCAATGCCGATGGCCGTCACCAGGCCACGAGGCTCATTGGTACCTGTGCCAACCGTGAACTTGGTGTTCTGGATGCGGCCCAGGCGGGTGCGCAGACGGGCTTGCACGAACGCCATGATGTCCACTTCACTGTCCTGCAGCAGCTCGATGGGCACGGTGATGACCTTGCTGGAGAACTTGTAGACAGGCAGACCAACGGTACCGAACGAGGTGTCAGCATCAGTGGCAGTGGTGTTCTCACCAATGATTTCACCCGTTTCAGCGGTGCCATCAGAAGTGGAGTACTGCATGGCGTTGCCTTGCGAAGTAGCGAACACTTCAGCGACGCGACGCATACCACCGAAGGTCTTGATCGCCTCGATGATCTGCTTGGCAGTCGTCGTCTGAACCGTGTAGCCACCCTCAGACGGCGTCGTGGTGCTCATCGTGTTGCGGATGTGCGCCCACTCTTCGTCGGAGATGGCGTTCTCGCCGCGACGCATCCACTTATCCATGATGGCGCGGCTGCGATCTTCGGGGCCCTTTTCCTGCTTGTCAGCAGGCTTGATGATGTTCTGAGCCTCGCGGTCGATTTCCTTCTGGTGCGCGTCGATCTGCTTGTTCAGCAGTTCGATCTCATCACCGACGGCGTCATAAGCGGCCTGGTCTTCCTTCGTCCAGGTGCGATCGCCCTTGTCGGCCAGTTGCTTGCGAGCTTGAGTAACCAACGCGTTCTTGCGCTCGCGCAGTGCTTGAATGCTCATGTGATTTCCTTTCAATGGAGCATGAAAAAGCCCGCCGGTGTTGCCACGGGCGGGCGGGGTTCGCTGATGCGGCGAGCGCCTCAGGCGATTTCGAGAAGGCGCAGTCGTCTCTCGTTGGCTGCGCGTACTTCGGCGTAGTCCTTCTCCGGCGGTGCAGACGCCTGTACAAGCGCCGCAGGAGCCTTGTCATAGGCCGCAAGGTTCCAACGGCGCTGCTGGCCCGACAGACCTGCCTTGTTCGCAGCCGCAGGAGCAGGGTCTGCCTTCGCGTCAATGCGATCAGCGAAGCCGTTGGAAACCGCCTCTTCTGCGGAGAACCACGTTTCGGCATCCATCCAGGCAACCATGTCGGCCAGGGTCTTGCCCTTGCGATTGGTATTGACATAGTCCCCGGCGATGGCCTGATCGATCTTGCCCAACAGACCAGCCATGTCCGTCATATCAGCCTTGTTGCCCCAGACGATGGACCAACTGTTGTGGATCATGAAGAAGCTACCCTCTCCCATCACCACCTCACCACACGCAGCCGCGATGGTCGTTGCAGCGCTCGCGGCCAAGCCATCCACGTAAGCGATGGTCTTGCCCTTGTGGCCACGAATGGCAGACGCCATGGCGCGACCATCGAACACGTCACCACCTGGACTGTTGATCCGTACATTCAGCGTCACGCTCGGATCAAGAGCAGCGATCTCCTTGACGACCGACTCTGCACCGATACCCCAGTAGGGATCGATCACATCGTAGATGTACAGGGTTGCCTCGCTCGCGGCATCGTTTCTCACCAGGTTGAGCGGCTGGCTTTCCCTGGACGCGTTGTCTCGCAGTAGCTGCTGCAGTTTCATGCGCTTCACGTTTGCTCTCCTCGCCATGGATCTGGCGGTGTTGGTTCATTGGGATCGGGCTGACTTCGACCAGTTCCGGAAGGCGATGTGGACTTGTCCGGTGGCCAATAAGGCTTGTCGTACTTTGGATCGTCGATAGGCGGCAAGTGCTTACTTCGACGCACCTCGTTGACCGACTTGCAGCCGGGACCAGAACCAGGACCGCCAAGCGCAGCCTTGTCCGCATCAGCCTGTGCCTTGCTATCTCCAGCCATCAGGGCATCACGATCGAACTCGACAAAGTACTTTGCGGTCCGGAACAGCTTGCGGTTCAACTCCTGCTCCATCCGGACCAGATGCGGCTGCAGGGTGTAGGTGACGAAGGCCCGCCCCATCGACTCAATACCACTACCCCAACTGGTACTGGCGGAGGTCTCGCCAATCATGTGAGGTGGAACACCAAAGGCGCGGCAGATGTCAATGGCGCTGTACCGCTTGGCATCCATGAGCTGGACATCCTCAGGGCTCATCGTCACAGTGCGCGCCTTGAGCCCCTCAGTGAGGATCAGCGGCTTGGTATGCGCGTTGCGCATGCCGCTGTACTTCTCAGCGAATGTGCGCTGCATCGTGAGAAGCAGCTCGTCATTGATCTTCTTGTCCGTTTCGAGAACCATCGAGTGATGAGCGCCGCCCGCGAATACTCGACCGCTGTACTCATCCATGGCCAAGGCATTGCCAATCGATTGTTTGGCAGCCTTGCTGATCACACTCGGTGATCTCTCACCGTCGAAGCCAAACCCGGCGAAGTGGAACATGTCATCTTGCTCAACACCACGGGTCCCGTAACCGTCCGAGACTGCATAGATCAAGCGGCCATTGTCCCGGCGCTTCGGTGTTACCGCCTCCCACTTGTGGGGTATGAACTCACTGAACTTGCCAGATGGCTTACGGCGTATCTCAGTAAAGCCATCACCCCTCAGAAGGAAGGACTCAACACCGTGCTCCCAGTGACTCGCTGCAGTGTAAGCAGGGCATGGGCTCTCGTTGAGCATCCACCACAGGTCAATGTCATCGACTGGTCGCCGCTGGTACAACTGGCCATCCCACACGCGCTCATAGATCCGAAGAGGCATCGTGCTGATTCCGCCCGCGATCTTGGTCACGCACGCGTACACGGTGGCAACCCGCTGAGCGGTCTCCGCCGTCACGGCCATCCCGGATGCAGACGTCTGCACTCCAAAGAACTCAACGACCCTTGGATCCGAACTGAGTACGGTTGTCTCGTTCGAGATGGGATTCGCCGAGGATGACTCGACGGCCCATGGCAGAGGCGGTATGTCGCTCAGCGCATAGGCGACAGCTCCGCCACTGGACAGTTCAGTGTTGCTCATATTTCCACAATGCCTTGCTTGATCGCCTCTTCCGAGTCGACCGCCACTGCTCTGCTGAGCGCCATTACCGAAGCAACGATCCCATCGATGCGGCCGTTCAGCTTCGACTTCTTCTTGTCTGGCCTGAAGTTGCCATTGCTGTCGAACAGCAAGGCCACGTTCCTGGCGCAGTACCTGAGGACTGGATGCCCACCGTGCTGGACGGTATGCGAGTACACAAGCTCCTCCAGCTTCTTGGATCCTGGATACATACCGCCCGTGTTCTGCGGAACCTCTACCAGCGGAACATCCATGTCGATCAGCTCGTTCGCGAGCTGCTGTGCGTTCCAACGGTCAAAGCCCAGCTCGACCAGGTCGAATTCCTGCATCACGTCCAGGATCTTTTGCTTCACTGGAGCGTAGTCAGTCACATTGCCTGGCGTACCCGTCAAGAAGCCTTCTGTCTGCCACCGCTTGTACGGTGCAGCATCGTCATGCTCTTGCGTTTCGATCTTCTCTTGAGGGCACCAGAACCACACCAAGAGAACCCAGTCATCGTCATCGCCCTCAGGAGGAAAGGCCAGGGCCAACGCAGTCAGATCTCGCGTGGAGGCTAAGTCCAGGCCGCCGTAGCATCTCCGGCCACGCAGGCGAGCCAGAACGTCAGGCGTGAACGGCTGGCGCCCACACTTGTCCCACACCGTGATGTCGAACCAGCCGTCTGCGCTGTTGACCCACCTGTTCAGGTCCTTGGTGAGGAAGTTGACCAACGCGCTTGGAAGCGCCGCAGCCTTGCGGGCCATGGTCCGCATGTAGTCCAAGGTCTTCGACCTGCCAAGACCCGGATTCGCCTTGATCCACACCCGCTCATCAAACGGGTCATCATCATCGTCCAGCGTGTAGACGTAGCCAAAGAACGTATCGTCATCCCGCACACCCTCCAGCACTGAGATCAGGTAGTTCCTGGTCTCCATGCAGATGCCGTCCAGGATGAAGCCTGCCGTCGTGATCGCAGACATCAGAGGCTGAGCACGAGCACCCAGCGCAGTCTCCATCACGTCCCACACGTCGCGTGACTTCTGAGCGTGCAGCTCGTCAAACAGGATCGCAGAAGGATTCAGGCCGTCGAGGTTGTCGGCGTTCGATGGGATCGGCGCAAACACCGAGTTGCCCATCGTCACCCGCTCCTGGTTCATGCCCTCGTAGATCTTGAACGAGCGTTTCATGCCGGGGCTGCGACGAGCCCAGCGCTTGATGTTGTCAAACGCTGGCTTGAACACAGTCATCGCCTGTGATCGCGTCGTAGCGACCGCGTAGACCTCGGCGCCGGCCTCGCCATCCATCGAGAACAGGTATCCGCCCTGAGGTCCCTTCCAGGTGCTCTTGCCGTTCTTACGTGCCACCTCCTCATAGCCGCGAGAGAACCTCCGCAACCCGTCCTCAGCCCGACGCCACCCGTACAGGACAGCGGTCCAGAACTTCTGCCATGGATCCAGCAGGATCGGCTTGTTCGCCAGCGGCCCCTTGATGTGGACATAGAACCGCTCGATGTAGCTGATCACGTGCCAGGCATGCGCAGGCGAGAACACCAGCCCGCGTTCAGCTCCGGACTCAAGGTCCTCGTAGTGGCGCAGGACAGCCAGGAACGTGAGCCGGCCTACGACCACTTGCCCGCGCAGCACTGGAAGGCCGTAGTCGGTATCCCAGACCTCAGGATGAGCTGGAGTCAGTTCAGCAAGCCGGCGTTTGGAGATCCTCGGGCGTGATTTACCAGCTCGTCGAAGAGATCGTCTTGCGGGTTTTCTTCGCCCATGTCCTTTCGGATCTTCGCCAGCGTCGTGAGGTCCATGCCCGCCCTCGGCATCAGATCCAGCAATGTTCTGATGCATCGTCCCTCATCCTCTGCCCATGGCGCCAGCGATGTCCAGCCAGACTTCGCTGTCTGATAGCGGCCCTGCTCCTGGCACTTCTTCCGTGCACCACACAGGGCGATCCATGTCTGAGCGATCATCACCAGGATCACGCCCAGCGTGAGGTGCTCCAACTTGGCTTCGCGCAGCACAGCGCACGTGTAGTCGTACATCCGACGCTCTTGCGTCGTCAGGTTGGCCCCAGGTGGAGGAAGCGGGGAACGCATGCCTCCAACCTGTGCCTGAGTCGAAACCTCATCACCGCCTGGCGGAGGTTGCTCTGCTTGATCAGATTGGCTCATGTTCGTCTTTCTGGCCGTCAGGGTTCAAAAACGCTGATTCGGCCCCGTTATGGGCGCCATGAGGGCATGGCTTTAACCCCCCCCCTATCCCCAAAGTGGCCGCCATAAAAGTAAGGGGAACCGGTCGGTCCGGAGGGCCGAACGCCTGGACTTTTGACCCGCCCCCACCCCTCAACCCATGCAGGAAGGGGGCGCCAAGGCCGATGGAAGGCCCATGGCGGGCTCAGCGTGCACCGCCGCGACTGCGCGCACGCCTGTTCTCCTCAGCCGTCTTGCGCACGTGGCACGGTTTACAGATGGCCTCAAGGTTGTTGTCATCATCGGTGCCGCCCTCGGCCTTGCACACGATGTGGTCAACGGCGTAGGCCAAGGTGACATGACCACGCCGGGAACACTCCTGGCACAGGCCTGCATCGCGCTCCATGATCCGCTTGCGGATCTTGTCCCACTCGCTGCCATAGCCACGCTCATGCCTGGAGCCTCGCCGCTTGTCGGCGAACGTGCCCTCACGTCTCTTGTGCTTCTCACACCGACT
>NZ_SCTN01000551.1 GCF_004297345.1 Aquabacterium sp.
GGGGCATCCTGCGCTGCCGGGTGCATGCGGACCAATACACACCAGCCAGAACACATCCCTGTCGAGCCGCTTTCAAAGCAAGCTTCAAAGCAAAAGCATCAGGGTGTTGAACGTTCCAGGCTTGCACAACAGCGGCCGCGGACACAGGCAAAGCTGGCTGCCAACCCAATACTGAGGTGCTGTACGCGTGACGCAGGCAGATAGTGACTCCTCTGATCTCCACGGTGGTCAAGCCAGATCGACCAGACCTTGGTGCGCCATGCCTCGGATACACAATGGATCGCCGTGGCACACAGCTTCGGGTGCCCCCGGCGCTGCTGCCCTTGATGGCCGATGGTGGACACATCCTCAACGTGTCGTCAGGCATTGCACGGTTCGCCTTGCCCGGCTACGCCACCTATGCCGCCATGAAAGGCAGCGTCGAGGCGCTGACGCGATACCTTGCGCTGGAACTGGGGCCACGCCGCGTTGCCGTGAACACGATCGCGCCCGGCGCCATCGCAACGAATTTCGGCGATGGTGCTGTGGGAGACAACACGCAACTCAATGGTCTGATTGCTTCGCAAACGGCGCTTGGCCAAGTGGGTCAGCAGATTGAGGTCTCAGGCGGCCCCCACCTTTGATGACCGTCGCGACACGCTGATTGGGTGCACCATGAGCCCGCTGTTCCAGTTCCAACTAAGGAGTGCCTTCGAAGCAGCTTCGATGGGGCGCAATCAAGCGCGAAGGGCTACTGCGTGAAGCCGAGGAGCTGCCCATCGTGAAAGAACACTTGTGGCCACAGCCGGTCAGCCGGGAGACGGCAACAACGAATCGAGGTCAGAATGCTCCCGCGACTACACACGCCATCAACATGACACCCGCCTTTGCCCTTGAAAACGTTGCGCTCGAAGGAAATTTCGTTCGACTCGAGCCCTATGAGGAATCGATCAAGACGGCTGTGGGAGCGGCTCTCGATTGCGATGCCGCAGCCTGGGACTTGTTCGCGATGAGCGGCCAAGGCGCGCATTTTGAAAAATGGTGGCGCGATCTGAATGAACAGACTGCTCGGGGCAACTGGATCGCCTATGCGATTCGCGACCGCGCGACGCAGGCAGTGGTCGGCACCAGCAGCTTCCTCAATATCAAGAAGGAGCGCCAAACCGTAGAGATCGGGGCCACCTTCCTGCATCCTGAGGTGCGCTCCGGTTACGTGAATGCTGAATCGAAGCTGTTGATGTTGCGACATGCGTTCGCCAGCGGCGCGCGTCGGGTCGAATTGCTGACCGACGCGCGTAACGCGCGCAGCCAGGCGGCCATTGCCAAACTCGGTGCCGTCCGTGAAGGCGTCTTGCGTCGCGACCGCATGACCTGGACAGGGCACGTGCGCGACAGCGTGCTGTTTGCAATAACCGATCTTGACTGGCCAGACGTACGAACTCGCCTGGCGTCCCGCCTGGCATCAATGAACGCTCGTACCAGCACTTCACAAGGCGATCAAGCGATCTAACGCCCTACGCATACGCATCAGCGCCATCCGCAGCCAATGCAAGTGCATCCCTTCGATCGCCTCAAGCCGTCGCGCAAGCGGCAGGTGGGAGGCGCCTCCAGAAAGATGCCAGCAGATCCACAGTAAGGAAGCGGGTTCTCCTTCTGCACCCCGATATACCGCCTTAATCGCTTGGTGTGCCGGATGTGCGTCCATAGAAAAAATGAGCCCATCCATGGACGGGCTCGATCGAGTCGTTGGCAGCGTTGAAGTCCGACGATCAGTGCGCGATGATCATCGGTGCCGATACCGCGACCTTGGCTTCGCCCCTGTCGCTTTGCGCATTTGACCAGTCGCCACCCAGGGCCCGGATCAGGCCAACAGTCGAGGCCGCCCATGCTCCCCGCAGTTGCACGGCCTGGCGCTCGATGGCAAGCAAGTTGCGCTGGGTGTCGAGCAAGGTGAGGAAACTGTCCTCGCCTGCCTTGTAGCGCTTGCCTGCGAGTTCGGCCGAACGCCTCGCCGCAACCAGAGCCACATCCAGCGATTCCGACTGGGCACGCACGGCACCCAGGCTGGAGAGCTTGCCTTCGACATCGCCGAAGGCGCCCAGCACGGCTTGCCGGTAGTCGGCGACCGACTCGTCCAGCAGGCTTTCAGCGCGGACGACATTGGCGGCATGGCGGCCGCCGTCGAACAAGGGCAGCGACATCACAAGGCTGCTCAACCACGAGCGTGCGCTCCAGTCGAACAGGTCCTTGAGTTCGTAGGAGGCATAGCCGCCTTGCGCCGTAAGCGTCAGCGCCGGAAAGCGTGCCGAGCGGGCCTGCCCCACGCGGGCCGTTGCGGCCATCATGCCGGCCTGTGCAGCGGCCACATCGGGGCGGCGCTCTAGCAGGGACGATGGCAGGCCGGCTGGCACCTGGGGCATCTGCACATCGGGCGTCAAGGGCGACGGCGCGAAGTTGAAATTCGAGGGCATCTGGCCCAGCAACAAGGCGAGCGTGTGTTCGGCCAATGCGCGCTCACCTTGCAAGCCCTGAAGTTCGGCGCGCGTGGTCGAGGTTTCGGTGCGGGCACGCGCCACGTCCAGTTCGGAGACATCGCCTGCTGCATACCGACGCTCGATCAGGTGCGATGTCTGCTCGCGCAAGAGCAGCGTGTCCCGCAACAAGGCTACTTCGGCATCGCGCATGCGCAACTGGTAATAGGCCTGTGCGACATCAGCCTGCAAAGCCAGCAGCACCGAGCGATAAGTGGCCTCACCGGCCTGCGCATCGGCCTGGGCCGCATTCACACTGTTGGCCACGCGCTGGAACAGGTCGATCTCATAGCTGGCGCCCAGGCCAGCATTCCAGACGGTACCCGGTGCCACATTGGTGCCGGCTGCATAGCCCTGTTGTGCTGGGCTGAACTTCGTACGGGTCGCGCCGGCATTGAGGTTGAGCTGTGGCCAGCGGTCCGCGCGGCTCACATCCAGTGAAGCTCGTGCCGCCTTCAGCCGCGCCGCAGCGGCTGCCAGCGTCGGGCTGGCCTCTTGCGCTTGCTGCTGCAACTGGTTGAGCGCGGCGTCATTGAATGCCAGCCACCATTGACCTCGCGGCTGGTTTTCAGCGGGCTGTGCCGACTTCCAGCTGCCCTGTGCCACAGCCGCTTCCTTGAACTGGTCGGGCACGGTGATGTGCGCCTCGGGCAAGGCCGGTGCCGTGGTGCAGCCGGCCATCACCATGGCCGCCATGAGCGGCACGAAGATCAGGTGTGTTCGTTTGATACGGTGTGTCGACATGCTCATGCCTCACCAGTCAGTTCGGTTGCGATTGCTGCAGGCGCCGGTTGGCGATCACCTTCAAGGCGAATCGCCAGCTTGCGCAGCAGCACGTAGAACACAGGCGTCAGGAACAAGCCGAACAGCGTCACGCCCAGCATGCCCGAGAAGACAGCCACACCCATGGCATGGCGCATTTCAGAGCCTGCACCGGTCGAGAAGACCAGCGGCACCACACCCATGATGAACGCGATGGACGTCATCAGGATCGGACGCAGACGCAGCTTGCAGGCCTCCAGCGCAGCATCGACGGTCGAGCGGCCGTGATGCTCCAGCTCACGAGCGAATTCGACGATCAGGATCGCGTTCTTCGCCGACAGCCCCACCAGCACGAACAGCGCGATCTGCGTGAAGATGTTGTTGTCGCCATGCGTGAGCCACACGCCGATCAATGCGCACAGGATGGACATTGGCACGATCAGGATGACGGCCAGAGGCAGCGTCCAGCTTTCATACTGCGCGGCCAGCACAAGGAAGACCAGCAGCACACACAGCGGGAACACATAGATCATCGTGTTGCCAGCCAGGATCTCCTGATAGGTCAGGTCGGTCCACTCGAAGTGCACGCCCTTGGGCAGGGTCTCGGCAGCGATCTTCTCCATGATGGCTTGGGCTTGGCCCGAGGACACGCCCGGCGCAGGGCCACCGTTGATGTCGGCCGCCACATAGGCGTTGTAACGCTGCACGCGGTCAGGTCCGTACGAGTCCGACACCTTCATCAGACTGCCCAGCGGCACCATCTCACCCGACTTGCTGCGCACCTTGAGCTGAGAGATGGCGTCCGCGTTGCTGCGGAACGGTGCATCGGCCTGCACGACGACCTGGAAGGTCCGACCGAACTTGTTGAAGTCGTTCGTGTAGAGCGAGCCCAGGTTGATTTGCAAGGTGTCGAAGATGCTACCCAGTGGCACGCCCATCTGCTTGGCCTTCGTGCGGTCCACATCGGCAAACAGCTGAGGCACATTGATCTGGTAGCTGCTGAAAACACCGGCCAGTTGCGGCGTCTGCCAGGCCTTCATCTGCAAAGCCTGCACGCCCTTGTAGAGCTCGTCATAGCCCACGTTGCCACGATCCTCGACGAACAGCTTGAAGCCGCCGATGGTGCCCAGGCCGTTCACCGAAGGCGGTGGGAAGACCATGATGAAGGCATCCTGGATCGCACCCAGACGCTTGTTGACCTCGGCCGCAATCGCCCCGCCCGACAGCGACGGATCCTTGCGGTTCTTGAAGTCATCGAGCGTGTAGAACACGATGCCCGCATTCGGCGCGTTCGTGAAACCGTTGATCGACAGGCCCGGGAAGGCCACCGATTCCTTCACACCTGGCACCGTTTTCACGATGTCCGACATGCGGCGGATCACGGCGTCTGTGCGTTCCAGTGAGGCTGCATCGGGCAGTTGTGCAAAGCCCACCAGGTACTGCTTGTCCTGTGCCGGCACGAAGCCAGAAGGCACCTGCTTGAACACGAAGAACGCGGCCACGCACAGCAACAGGTAGACACCCATGGTCGCAGTCTTGTGGCTCAGCGTGCCACGAACACCGCCCTGGTAGTTGTGCGATGCTCGGTCAAAGACGCGGTTGAAGCGCTTGAAGAAGCCCCCCAACACCTTGTCCATCAGGCGCGACAAAGCATCCTTGGGTGCATC
>NZ_SCTN01000552.1 GCF_004297345.1 Aquabacterium sp.
GCGAACAGAGCCCTTGGCCACGGCCCAGACCACAGGCAATTCGCGCTCGGCTCGGATGCCTGCGACCTGCTCGGCATTAAGTGCCAGATCATCACCCAGCACGCCTGCGGTTTTCTTGGCGGCCACTTTGGCCATGACGGACACATCGTCGAGGACGAGTGCGATGTCGTCAAACAAAACCAGCAGGCTGGATACCGCCATGATGAAAGCTCCCTTTGATTCAGCGCCTGCGTGGCCAGATTGGCCGAGGGCAAGGCGTGAATGTTAAGGGCTGAGCAACCGCAGGGAGGCAGGCAGCCTGATCAGGCCGACTCGAAAATCTCGCGCAGCTCTTCTTCCCAGGCCATCAGCTCGTCGCCGCTGACCTGCAGCCACTCCATGACCGTGGCGCCATGCGATTTCCAGTCCACGTCCTGCTCCAGGCCTTCGTGGCGGCGCATGTAGTAGTCCGCCAGCAAGCCCATGGACACCAGGGTGTTGACCTCTGACTGGGCTCGCTTTTCCTTGAGGATTTCCAGATCGTGATGCAGACGAATGGCCGCTGTCACGGAAGGAGACAGTCGCCACACACGCGAAACCAGGGCGCCGACCACCGCGTGATCGGTCTTGTGATTGGCGTTCTCGGTTTCGATGAATGAGCGGTCGATGCGGGCGTGGGCCTCGATCAGCGTGCCCAGATAGCCGCGCACGCTTTGCGCCATCACCGCCATGCCGACATGGCAGAACAGGCCGTAGGTGTGCGCCAAATCGCCCGAAACGCCAGGCAGCTTGTTGGCCATGAAGGCCATGGCCAACGCGCGCTTGGTGCAGCGCTCCCAGAAGCGCAGCAGGTGCTTGGAATTGACCTTGATGGCACGCCGCGCCAGAAACCCCAGCATCACGGCGGCTGTGTTTTCAAGGCCCAGGCGGTTCATGGCCTGTCCGATGGTCTGGGCTGGCTGACCGCCGGCTGCATACAAGGGGCTGTTGGCCGCCCGCAGCAAGGCTGCCGACATGGCCACATCGCTCGTGGCGATTTGCGCCACCTCGTTGAGATCCGGCTCTTCCTTGGCCATCGCATTCTGCAACCGTGTCAGCAAGGCTGGGCATGGCGGAATCTGGATGTCATGCAAGGGGCCGTTTTTCCTGGCCTTGTCCAGCTCCGTGAGGATGTCATCGATGCAGGTGGGCTCGGTGGCGGTGGTCATGGCAGCTGGCTTGAGAGCAATGGATCTTTATCGGACAAAACCCTGCAGTACTTAAGCCCTCTATCAGGGTGAGATTGGCGACAATTTCAGGGCCAGACCAACGGGCGTCATCGTGAAGGACATCACTTCCGAGGCCTCTTTGCCATCTGGCGTGTTCACGGCATCGATCCTGAACTGGCTGAGCAGGGTCGCCAGGGCGAGCTTCATTTCGACCAAGGCCAGGTACCGACCGGGGCAGACGCGCGGACCGGCGCCAAAGGGCGTTGACACGCGCTTGGCCTGGCTGGCGTGATGGGCGTCCGCGTCCAGCCAGCGTACCGGCTCGAACTTTTCGGGATCCGGGAAGTAGGTGGCATCCATGGCGTCATGGCGGGACACGCACCAGATCATGGTGTCTTTGGGCACGGCCACATCCGCCACGACCGTGTCCTGCAAGGCTTGCACAACGCGGAAAGGCGCCACGGGCTTGAGTCGCATGGTTTCGTGGCACACCGCCTCCAGATAGGGCAAATGCACCATGTGGTCCATCGTGAGTGCCGCCAGGTCACGCCCCACCACGTCGCACGCCTCCTGCTGCGCTTTTTGAAGCACTTCCGGGTTGCGATGCAGCAGGTAGATGGCCCAGGCCAGCGTATTGGCCGTGGTGTCTTCACCGGCCAGCAGCATGGTCATGACGTTGCCCGCAACATCGTCATCGCTCACACCACTGTCGGGCTGGTCTGCCGCCACGATCATGGCTTCCAGCAGATTGGTCGGTTGGGCCACGCGTGCGGGGTCTTCGCGCATGCGTTCACGCGCCTGCGCGATGAATTCGTCAGATCGGAAGAGC
>NZ_SCTN01000553.1 GCF_004297345.1 Aquabacterium sp.
TTGATGCCGACCTTAGGTTGCGGCCCAGCCGGTGGATACAACCACTGGCGCACACTGCGCACTTGATCTGACGTGGTGACAAAGTGCACATCCACCGGAGGCGCCCCCTTCAATCCCAGCGTACCGTCTGAGCGCACACCACGGTCAATCAAGGCCTTGGCACCCTCCACGTCTTTGGCGGCCAGCATCATGCTCAAGCGCATGTGGTGATCTTTGAAGGGCTTGACGGACACCGATCCGAAATAGACAGAGGATTTGCTTTTGTGCCCTGGCTTCTGGCAGGCTTCGCTGCACAACTTGCCGTCATAACCCAAAGCCAAGGCCCCCGAGATGGAGTTGCACGCCACGGCATAAGGCAGCTTCCAGGCCAGAGCCAGGCCTTGAACCCGATTGCCGTAAAACGCGTCCACCTGCCTGGAAAATTTGGCAAATTCCGCAGGAGACAGTTCGGCCTTCAAGGGCAGATTGACCCTCAAGATCTGCCCAGCAGGGATATGCCTTGCTTTGGCGTAATACGCCCCCACCTGCACGGAATACGGATCATCGTCGTTGATGACCAGGCCGATGTCCTTGGCCTCCAGCTTGCCGATCACGCGTGGGAAAGGCGAAACCCACTTGCGAACGGGTGGCGCCGAGACCGCAGATTCAGGATGTGCCGCCTCAGCGGCCGAGGTCGCCTGCGAGGCGGCCGCCGCGCCGCTCGCGCCTCCTTTGTCCATGCCACTGGCAGGGCCACCCGACTGAGCCAGCACCGAACCGACAAAACAGGCCGCCAACAACCCCGGTGACAAAGCGGAAATCGACTGGAAAACGCGGCGTGAAACTCGCCAAATTGGCGCAAATGGTCTGGAAATAGTCATAGGCGTTATGAAATGCCGAAAACGACACGGCAGACGGGTGGAAATGCGCTCAAGGCCCGGATTATTTCGCCGATTGATGGGGGATCCCGCCTTTCAAAATCCCTTCTCACGGAGGAAAACCCCGATGAGCGATACCAAAGCAGCATCCACTTCGATCCAGGTTCTCAGCAGAATGTTCAGTCTGTTGGACACATTGGCACGCGATGGTGGTGCAGTTTCACTGAAATTGATCAGCGAGCAGACCGGGCTTCACCCGTCCACTGCTCACCGCATCCTCAATGACCTGGCCGTTGGCGGCATGGTCGAACGCTCCGGCCCCGGGAGCTACCGGCTGGGCTTGCGGCTGCTGGAATTGGGCAACCTGGTCCGCACCAGGCTTGATGTACGTGATCTCGCCGTACGCCCCATGCAGGAGTTGCATCGGCTGACCGGCTTCCCTGTCTCATTGTTCATCCGCCAGGACGACGACGCCTTGTGCATTGAACGCACGGTGTCAGAGCGCAATGGCGTACAGGTGACCCGCGTGATGGGCCTGCGCGTACCGCTGACCAGCAGCGCCGCTGGCAAGATCCTGCTGATCAACGAATCCGGCTCGGCACTGCAAGGCCTGACTGGCGTCCATCCAGGGCTGCACGCCGAACTCTCTGTGATTCGCCAAAGCGGCATGGCTCAGGAAGGCGAAGGGCAGGATCCATCTCTGCAACTGACCGCAGCCCCTATCCTGGACGATCAAGGCCGCGTGACAGCCAGCCTGGCGCTGAACGCACCAGCCGCCCGCATGAGCCCTGAATGGGGCGAAGCGCTGAAAAACACCGCACAGCGCATTTCCAGCACATTGGGCTGGCATCACGGCTGACCCGGAAAACGCCCCAAAAAAAAAGCCACCGCATGACGGTGGCTTTTTTGTTTCAGTCAGGATCAGGACTGAATCTTGTTGTGTGGCAAGCTGCTCAAAGCACCTTTTTGCGTGGCCGATTCGATCCAGCGGCGCACACGTTCGGCATCAGCCTGACGCGAGTATTTGCCCGTGGAATCCAGGAACACCATGATGAACTTGCGGCCGGCCATCTTGGCCTGCATCACCAGGCAACGACCAGCTTCCACGATGTAGCCCGTCTTTTGCAGACCGATATCCCATGCGGGATTGCGCACCAGACTGTTCGTGTTGTGGAACTGAACTTCGCGACGGCCCACACGCACGGCGTACTCGTGCGAAGTCGACAGCTCACGGATCAAAGGCTGTTGATAAGCCGCCTTGACCAGTGATGCAAGATCCTTTGCACTGGATTGATTGCCGCTGTTCAGACCAGTTGGATCCACATAACGGGTATCGGCCATGCCCAACGAACGAGCCTTGGCATTCATGGCCACCACAAACGCAGGCAAGCCGCCTGGATAAGTACGCCCCAAGGCATGCGCCGCACGGTTCTCTGATGACATCAAGGCCAGATGCAACAGTTCGCCACGGGTCAGCGTGGCACCGACAGCCAGGCGCGAGCTGCTGTTCTTCTCGGTATCGACGTCATCCGAGGTCACGGAAATGGTTTCTTCCAGCGGCAGCTTGGCTTCCACCATGACCATCGCCGTCATCAGCTTGGTCAAGGAAGCAATGGGCAACACTGCTTCGGAGTTCTTGGCGAACACCACCTCGTTGGTGTCCTGATCCATCACCAACGCCACGCTGGACTTCAGATCCAGTGGATCTTGTGTGTGATGCAGGCCGTAGAGCTGGCCAAACGAGGTACCCGACGCACTGGAAGCAGCCGCCAGATTGGCTGACGGACGAGCAGGTGCAGCAGCATTGATCGACACAGGAGTCAGCTTGGCCGGTTCGGCGCTATCTGGCACGGCGCGAACAACGCTGGCACGTGGTGCAGCTTGAGCCACTCGACTACGTGCCTTACCTTTGCGCGCACCAGGCTTGGCCTTGCCAGCCTTGCTGGCTTTGGCGGTATGGGTGTTGTTCTGACGGGCTTTGGTGGCGGCTTCAGCAGTGGTGCTGATAGACACGGAAAGCACTGAAACCAGTGCGATAACAAGCCAGTTTTTCTTCAATTTCGAGCACACCACGGTACAGCCCTTTCGTCGTCTCGCAAGTGTAATAAAAAAGACGCGCAAGATCAAAGACTTACGCGTCTTTTATCAAGTGGCCTGGCTGATCAGACCACCGTCATGCGGGTCAACCCTGTGCGGCCACCCTTTCTGACTTGCTGTGAAGCTTGTTCAACGCAGAAAGATAGGCTTTGGCTGACGCCACCACGATGTCCGGATCTGCTCCGACCCCATTGACAACTCGCCCACTATGCTGCAGACGAACTGTGACCTCTCCTTGTGATTCTGTGCTTCCCGACGTGATCGCATTGACGGAGTAGAGGACGATTTCCGCGCCACTATTCACGACAGCCTCGATTGCCTTGAGGGATGCATCCACCGGGCCATTGCCATCGCTCTCGGAACGGTGTTCCTGATCTCCGGCCACGAACACGATGTTGGCGTGTGGGCGC
>NZ_SCTN01000554.1 GCF_004297345.1 Aquabacterium sp.
CCGTTCGAGGTGCAAGCGTTCCGCAAGTACTGTCTGCTCAATGGCTTTGACGACATTGGCCTGACATTGCAGCACGCTGACAAGATCAAGGCTTACGAGGCAGAGCGCCTGGCGCAAAAGCCCTGGCTGAACCACCGCATCGTCTAAACAATAACTAGTCTGTCGAGATTCCCATCATGGTCATGAAGATTGCTGTTCTGCCGGGTGACGGCATTGGTCCCGAAATCGTCACGGAAGCCGTCAAGGTGCTGCGCACCCTGGATCTGGCGTTCGAGATGGATGAGGCCAAAGTTGGTGGCGCCGCGTTTGACGCCCACGGCCACCCGCTGCCCGAGCACACGCTGAAGCTGGCCATGGAATCCGATGCCGTGCTGTTCGGCTCGGTGGGTGACTGGAAGTACGACAAGCTGGATCGCCCTCTGCGTCCTGAGCAGGCCATTCTGGGTCTGCGCAAGAACATGGGCTTGTTCGCCAACTTCCGTCCGGCCATCTGCTACCCGCAGCTGACGCACGCTTCCAGCCTCAAGCCTGAACTGGTTGCGGGCCTGGACATCCTCATCATCCGCGAGCTGACGGGCGACATCTACTTCGGCCAGCCGCGCGGCCGCCGCGAATCGCCCGATGGCGAGTTCAAAGGTGCACCGGAAGCCTTCGACACCATGCGCTACTCGCGCCCTGAGATCGAGCGCATTGCCCACGTGGCCTTCCAGGCTGCCCGCAAGCGCGGCAAGCGCGTGACCAGTGTCGACAAGGCCAATGTGCTGGAAACCTTTCAGTTCTGGAAGGATGTCGTCACCGAAGTGCACGCCCAATATCCTGACATCGAGCTGGACCACATGTACGTGGACAACGCCGCGATGCAACTGGTCAAGGCGCCCAAGAAGTTCGACGTGCTGTTCACGGGCAATATGTTTGGCGACATCCTGTCCGACGCTGCGGCCATGTTGACCGGCTCCATCGGCATGCTGCCGTCTGCCTCGTTGAACGCCAAGGGCCAGGGCCTGTACGAGCCCAGCCACGGCTCGGCCCCTGACATCGCCGGCAAGGGCGTGGCCAATCCGCTGGCCACCATCCTGAGCGCTGCCATGATGCTGCGTTTCAGCTTGAACCAGGAAGAGGCCGCCAGCCGCATCGAACGTGCTGTGCAGTCCGTGCTGGAGCAAGGCCTGCGCACGCCTGACATTTATAGCGAAGGCACGAAGAAAGTCGGCACGGTTGAGATGGGCGAGGCCGTGGTGGCTGCCCTGAAATCGCAAGGCTGACAGAGGCTGGGCAACGGAGGCAGAAAGCGCGGTGCGCGCATCGCCTCGAGCCGAGGAAGACATAGGCGGCAGGCGCTCACCCGGTGCCCCGCAATGAGATTGATCTAAAGGATAGAAAAATGGCTACGACTCTGGTTGGTTTGGTGGGCTGGCGCGGCATGGTCGGCTCCGTCTTGATGGACCGCATGCAGGCCGAGGGCGACTTCGACCTCATCGAGCCGATGTTCTTCTCGACCTCGAACGCGGGCGGCGCCGCTCCGTCGATGGCCAAGAACGAAAAGACGCTCAAGGATGCCTTCAGCATTGAAGACCTCAAGCGCTGCGACATCATCCTGACGGCCCAAGGCGGTGACTACACCACCGAGGTCTATCCCAAGCTGCGCGCTGCTGGCTGGAATGGCCACTGGATCGATGCGGCCTCCACGCTGCGCATGGCCGACGACGCCGTGATCGTGCTGGACCCGGTCAACATGCCTGTGATCAAGAACTCGCTGGCCAATGGCGGCAAGAACTGGATCGGCGGCAACTGCACGGTCAGCTGCATGCTGATCGGCGTGGGTGCGCTGTACAAGGCTGGCCTGGTCGAGTGGATGTCCACCCAGACCTACCAGGCCGCATCTGGTGGCGGTGCCCAGCACATGCGCGAACTGCTGACCCAGTTTGGCACCCTGAACGCCGAAGTGCGTTCGCTGCTGGATGACCCCAAGAGCGCCATCCTGGAAATCGACCGCAAGATCATCGCCAAGCAACGTGCGCTGACCGCTGCAGAAACCGCCAACTTCGGCGTGCCCCTGGGTGGTTCCTTGATCCCCTGGATCGACAAGGACCTGGGCAATGGCCAGTCCAAGGAAGAGTGGAAGGGCATGGCCGAGACCAACAAGATCCTGGGGCAGGGCGAAGGTTTCGGCACGACGGCTGTGCCGGTCGATGGTTTCTGTGTGCGTGTTGGCGCCATGCGCTGCCACAGCCAGGCCTTGACCTTCAAGCTCAAGAAGGATGTGTCCGTGCAGGAGATCGAAGCCATGATCGCCGCTGACAATCCTTGGGCCAAGGTCGTGCCCAACACCCGCGAAGCCACGATCAAGGACCTGACGCCTGTGGCCGTGACGGGCACGCTGACCATCCCCGTGGGTCGCGTTCGCAAGCTGGCGATGGGCCCGGAATATGTCGGCGCTTTCACGATTGGCGACCAGCTGTTGTGGGGTGCGGCTGAACCGCTGCGCCGCATGCTGCGCATTTTGCTGGACGCTTGATTTGAATTGACCGACCTTGCTGGCGCATATTCGACAAGCGCCAGCAACGTCTGGTCACAAAATCGGTGCCGCGGCTTGTTGCCCCAGGGCGACAATCTACCCCCCTAGTTTCAAGTCGGGATCATTATTTCTGGCCTGAATTCAACGCTAGGGGCGTTAGATCAGTAATTGCATGAGCTTGTCACCGTATCTGCTTGATGCTATTGTGTTTTCTGCTGCGTACCGTCTGCAGGTGCTGGCACGTCCGTGGGTCGCTTTGCGATCCGGGCGCGCCGCTGGTCGACGAACCGACCTCATGACGACTTGGGAGACGCCTTGAAAGATCATTTGTTGTCCGTGGGTTCTCAAACCCAAAGTAAATTTGCCCTGAATAAGGTGGCGACCGCCGCAGCCTTTTCTGCGTTGGCCGCTACGGCATCCCTGATGCCTGTTTCTGCCTGGGCATTGGGCCTGGGTAAATTGAATGTGCAGTCGTCGTTGGGTGAGTCCCTGCGGGCGGAAATCGATGTCACCAGCCTGACTCAGGATGAGGGTAGCTCGCTGCAAGTGCGTGTGGCCACGCCGGAAACCTACCGTGCTGCAGGCGTTGATTACAACCAGGTGCTGACGGCGACACGGATTGTGTTGCAGCGTCGTGCCGATGGTCGCCCCTATCTGCGCATCACCAGCGATCGCTCGGTTCAAGAGCCCTTCGTGGATGTGATCCTGGATCTGTCCTGGTCTTCCGGCCGTCTGGTGCGCGAATACACTTTGCTGTTTGATCCTCCCAGTACGCGTGCCAGCACACAGACCACCTCGCCGGTGATCGATGCGCCTGCGCCTGTTGCTGCTCCCGCACCTGCACCAGCGCCAGTGGTCGCGGCGGCACCTGCTCCCGCACCTGCTGTGGCTGTCGAGCCTGCGGTGAAACCCGCCGCTACCCGTTCTGCCGCATCCACCTCGGCCAGCGAGCCGTTGAAGGTCCGCAAGGGCAAGAAGGTTGCGCCTGCTGCGTCCGAGGCACCGGCCAGTGCGCCGGCTGAGGCGGAAGCCGCTGCACCAAGCAAGGTCGCACCAGCTGAGTCAAGCACATCGGCTTCCTCGGGCTCTTCCTCCAGCACCGTGCGTGTGAAGCCGGGTGATTCGCTGTCACGCATCGCTGGCCGCACGGCTCAGCAAGGCGTGTCGCTGGATCAGATGCTGGTGGGCTTGTATCGCAACAATCCGCAAGCGTTCCTGGGCAACAACATGAACCGACTGAAGTCGGGCGTGGTGTTGAACGTCCCAACGGCAGAGCAAGCCAAGAGCGTCTCCAATGAGGAGGCTCATCAGATCATCGTGGCGCAAAGCTCCGATTTCTCTGCTTATCGTCAGCATCTGGCAGGCGCTGTGACGGCGACGGCGCCAGAGCAACCGCAGCGTCAGGCCAAGGGCAAGGTTGAGGCTGAAGTCCAGGACAAGAAGCAATCCGAGGCGCCTGCGCCTGACAAGCTGACCCTGAGCAAGGGGGGCATGTCCAACTCTGCCAAGCCAGCTGCTGAAGATCGTCTGGCCAAGAGCCGCGCCAAGCAGGAAGAGGCCGCACGAGTGGCCGAGTTGTCCAAGAACCTGGATGACCTGCGCAAGCTGAAGGAAAAGACGGCTGTGGCTTCGGCGCCTGCCAAGGCTGTGCCGCCAACGCCGGTTGTGCCGAGCAAACCGGCTCCGGCTCCTGTGGCGCCGAGCAAGCCAGCTGTGGTGGTGCCTCCAGCACCGGCTCCAGCGCCAGTTCCCGCTCCGGCCCCCGCGCCAGCCCCTGTGCCCTCCAAGCCTGCAGTGCTTGAGGCTGCGTCTGCACCTGCTTCCGCTACGGTGGCAGAAGCTGTTGCCAGCGCCGCGTCCGAGGCTGCATCCAGTGCTGCCACTGCGGCGATGGAGCAGGCATCTGCTGCCGAGGCCGCAGCGTCGTCGGCTCGCCCCAGCCTGCCAGTCCCGGTTCCGCCTCCAGTGCAGGAACCTGAGGCGCCTGGCTTCCTGGAGTCGCTCAACCCGATGCTGCTGGCAGCCGGTGGTGCAGCTGTGGCCCTGCTGGCAGGTGCCGCGATGTACTTCCGTTCGCGTCGCCGTGGCGATACGGGTGAGACGTCTTTCCTGGAAAGCCGTCTGCAACCTGACTCGTTCTTCGGTGCATCCGGTGGTCAGCGCGTGGACACTCGCGATGCGACCGGCGGCCCTTCGTCCATGAGCTACTCGCTCAGCCAACTGGACGCCATCGGTGACGTGGATCCCGTGGCCGAGGCCGACGTGTACCTGGCCTACGGCCGTGACCTGCAAGCCGAGGAAATCCTCAAGGAAGCGCTGCGCAGCACACCAGATCGCCTGGCCGTGCGCACCAAGCTGCTGGAGGTCTATGCCAAGCGCCGTGATACCAAGGGCTATGAACAACTGGCTGCCCAGTTGTACAACCTGACTGGTGGCGAAGGTGAAGACTGGGCCAAGGCTCAGGAAATGGGCCTGGGTATCGATCCAGAGAACCCGCTGTACCAGCCTGGTGGCCAGCCTTCCGCTGCACCGCTGAGCATCGAGACGCCGAATGACATGCTGGGTGCCAGCACCATTCCTCATTCCGTGATGCCGGCGCCCAGCATGCTGGAGCCTGCTCCGGCCCCTGCGCCAGTGGCTGCAGTCGAACCTGCGCCAGCGGCAGAAATGCCGGCAGAACTGGTCGATCTGGATCTGGATATTTCTGCGCCAGCGCCGCTGGACGAAGTGACTGATTCGGTTTCTCCTCCAACCACCGAGGCGGGTGATCTGCCTCCTCTGGAGTTGCCAGAAGTTGAGACCACGGTGATCGAGCCCAAGTCTGCTGCGGCTGACACAGGTCCGATGGATTTGCCGATGATCGATACTGGTGCTCCCGCTGCGCCTGCTGCTGATGGTGGTCTGGATTTCGATCTGGGTGAGGTGCAGACGCAAGCTCCGGCTCCCGCGCCTGCCTCGTTTGACCTGAGCAGCATCAGCCTGGATCTGGATGCGCCAGCACCTGCTGCGGAAGCTGCGCCCGAAGATGACTGGCTGACTGCTACGGCGTCTCCTGCCTCTTCGCTGTCGTCTGACCCGATGAACCGCAAGTTCGAACTGGCTGAAGAATTCCGCCAGATCGGTGACGTTGATGGTGCCCGCGAACTCCTGCAGGAAGTGCTGGAGAACTCGCAGGACGAAGGCCTGAAGGCACGTGCGCAAGGCATGCTCGATAGTCTGGGCTGATGATCCATGCAAGATGACTCTCCGGGGTTGACGGCGCCCGCCGCCTTCGCCCCGGCTGACCAGAACGGCTCCGATTTGACAGGGGCGACCCGCCGGGTCGCCCTTGGCGTTTCTTACCTGGGCTGTGCCTACAAAGGCTGGCAAAGCCAGCCCGGCGGCGGTACCGTGCAGGACGCTCTGGAAGCCGCACTCAGCGAATTCGCCACCAAGCGCATCAAAGTTATGTGCGCGGGGCGTACCGATGCGGGTGTGCATGGCATCAACCAGGTGGTGCACCTCGATACCGATATCGATCGGGCGCCGTTTTCCTGGGTGCGTGGCACCAACGCCTACCTGCCCAAGGACATCGCCGTGCAGTGGGCGGCCGAGGTGCCGGCGCATTTCCATGCCCGCAACAGCGCGCTGGGGCGTCGCTATACCTACGTCCTGCTAGAGGCTGCTGTGCGCCCAGCGCTGGAAACAGGCAGGGCAGGGTGGGTGTTTCGGCCCCTTGATCTGGATGCCATGCTGGAGGCGGCGCAGCACCTCATCGGTGAGCACGATTTCAGTTCCTTCCGATCGTCCATGTGCCAGTCGCCTACGCCGGTCAAGGAATTGCGCGAGATCCGCATCCGCCGTTGCGGGCCGCCTCACGCGCCAACGGCCTACTGGCGCTTCGACTTCGAAGGCAAGGCTTTTTTGCATCACATGATCCGCAACATCATGGGCTGCCTGATCATGGTCGGCACGGGTGTTCAGCCCGCCTCCTGGGTGCTGGAGGTGCTGCATGCCCGCGACCGCAAGGTGGCGGCGCCCACCTTTTCGCCAGATGGGCTTTACTTCTTCGGGCCGCGCTACGACCCTGCTTTCGGCTTGCCAGAGCAGATCCCTGGCCAGGACTGGTTGCCTACCTGAGCGCGTCCATTCAGCACTTTGGCGTCAAATCCGTGCCAGCGGCGCTGCAGGGCGGGGCGCCTGAACAGGAGGCTGGGCGTTAATCCGTATTTTTGAGACAATCCCGGCATCGACACCGATGGGCTGCGTGCCAGCCCTCCTGCCTGGATGTCTCTGCCCCCCGAACACCGCACCCGCATCAAGATTTGCGGACTGACCCGTGAAGCCGATGTGGATGCGGCCGTCGCAGCCGGCGCCGATGCCATCGGCTTTGTGGTCTACGAAAAAAGCCCTCGCTATGTGACAGCGGCCCGAGCCGGTGAACTGGCTCGCCGCCTGCCGCCCTACGTCACGCCAGTGGTGCTGCTGGTCAACGCCTCTGCCGAGTTGCATGCGCAGGTCTTGCGGGCTGTCCCTCATGCCTTGATTCAGTTCCATGGTGACGAGACGCCAGCCCAGTGCGAAGCGGTGGGGCGCCCTTATGTTCGGGCCGCCCGGATGGCCCCCGGTTTCGATTTGTTAGACTTCGCCCTGTCTTACCCGTCGGCTCAAGCGATGTTAGTGGATGCTCACGTCGAGGGCTACGGTGGGGGAGGCAAGGTATTTGACT
>NZ_SCTN01000069.1 GCF_004297345.1 Aquabacterium sp.
GGTCTCCGCAGAACGCCGATGGCAGCGCCGACGGCCCCATCACCTTGCGCGAAGCCCTCGCCCGCTCCAAGAACCTGGTCAGCATCCGGCTGGTGCAACTACTGGGCCCACAGGCCGCCCGCGAATGGACGGGCCGCTACGGCTTTGACGTGAGCAAGCAGCCCGACAACCTCACGCTGGCACTGGGCGCAGGTTCAACCACGCCCATGCAACTGGCCGGCGCCTACGCGGTGATCGCCAATGGCGGCTACAAGGTGGCGCCCGTGGTCATCAAGCGCATC
This sequence comes from Aquabacterium sp., assembly GCF_004297345.1. Taxonomy (GTDB): domain Bacteria; phylum Pseudomonadota; class Gammaproteobacteria; order Burkholderiales; family Burkholderiaceae_C; genus Aquabacterium. The sequence continues at coordinate 282 of NZ_SCTN01000069.1, forward strand.
ACCGATGCCGAGGGCAAGGTGGTGTTCGAAGCGCCCAAGGCCGTGCTCGATGAAAGCCAGCACACGGTCTCGACGCGCAGCACTTTCATGATCTCCTCGCTGTTGCAGGAAGTGACGCGCAGCGGTACAGCGGCCCGTGCACAAGGCCAGCTAAAGCGCCCCGACCTGTACGGCAAGACCGGCACGACCAACGACGTGGTGGATGCCTGGTTCGCCGGCTTCCAGCCCAATCTCGTGGCCGTGGTGTGGGTGGGCTATGACAAGCCGCAATCGCTGGGCGGTCACAGTTCAGGCGCATCGCTGGCCCTGCCGACCTGGATCAACTTCATGGCCACCGCCCTGGCTCATGAACCTGTGCGCGAGGTGAGCGCACCCGAAGAAGGCATCGTGCGCGGCGAGCGCGATTGGCGCTACGCGGAATGGGCCAACGGTGGCTTCATCACCTCGCTGGGCCTGGACGACCAGGTCATCGACCGCTCCTTGATTCCCATGCCGCCTGATGCCAATGCGTCGGCAGCATCAGAACCTGGTGCTGCGGCATCTGAGGCTTCGCCGTTTGCGGATATTCATCCTTGAGCTACGCGGATATCAACGCCGCGTTCGGTGCAAACTAATCGCCTCGACCAGATCCGAACAACTCGGCAATCTCGGCCATGCGATGCTGCACCGCCCGCCCAGCGCCCGGCCCAGGTACCGGCATCACATCGGCCACATCCAACTCTTCGCCGCTGGCCGCACGCAGCACCATCGGCGCGATCTCCTGCCCCGTTTGCCGTGCCACGATGCGCACAGGCGGGCCCTTGGGCGCACTGGCGTGCTTGTCGCCCCACTGCAGCATGGCCACCAGCACAGGAAACAGATCGCGCCCTTTGGGGCTGAGCCTGTAAGACAGGGCCTTGCCACTCGCACTGGTGGCCTCGATCACCAGGATGCCACCCTCCACCAGCTTGGCCAGGCGCTGCGTGAGCACATTGGGCGCAATGCCCAGCACCCGCTCGAACTCGCCAAATTTGCGGCTGCCAAAAAACGCTTCGCGCACGATCAGAAACGTCCACCAATCCCCCACCAGCTCCAGCGTGCGGGCAATGGAACAACTCATGTCGGCAAAAGAGGTACGGCGCATCAAGACTCCCATCCAGGCTGGCTTCAGGTTGATCCTGAGGTCGGTTGCGGCCTGATCGTTTCATGCCTATACTGCCCCAATTACTTGCTTCATGCAAGTAAATAACGGAGACAATTTCATGCCGATCGAGCCCACCGACACCGCCTTGTTCATCCATTCCACTGGAATGGGCCCCTTCATGTGGAAGCGCCTGATGGCCACCGTGCCAGAAGGCATGCGCAGCATCGCCGCCGTCAACCGCGGCTACGCACCGGATGACCTGATGCCGCGCGGCACGCCGTTCTCCATGGACATGGACCTGGCCCACATCAAGTCACAGATCCCCGCAGACACCACGGGCCTGCATGTGGTGGCGCACTCTTACGGCGGCCTGCTGGCCCTGTTGCTGACGCAGGAAGGCCAGTTGCCCATCAAGTCGCTGTGGCTGTATGAGCCCGTGATGTTCGGCACCCTGCGCCACATGCAGGATGAACTCGATGACGAGGTCGGCCCGCTGGTCCAGGCCATGTATGGCCCGGAAAGCCTGTTCTCGAAATCAGAAAGCGGCGGAGATGACGCCTGGCTGGAAGCCTTTATCAACTACTGGAACGGCGATGGTGCCTGGGCGTTCATGCCCGACAAGGTCAAGGCGCCTATGCGCGTGCTGGGCTGGAAGATGTCGCAAGAGGTGCATGCCATCGGCACCTTCTTCAAGCCCATGAGCGACTATCTGGTGAACACACCGCTCACACTGGTCCACGGCGAGCACACCACCCTGCCCGCCCGCGACATGTCACGCCGCCTGGCCAAGGTCAATGAACACGCCACTCTGGAGACACTGGCTGGGCTGGGCCACATGTCCGTCGTCACCGATGCAGACAAGGTCGTGCCCAGTCTGCAGGCTCACTGGTCCAGACTCTGATTGGCTGAGGCCAGATCCTGCGCCACCAGATACAGACGCAAGTCGAACTCGTACTGGTGGTAACTGGGCTCCATGTGCGTGCACAACTGGTAGAAGGCCTTGTCGTGGTCCCTCTCCTTCAGATGCGCCAGCTCGTGTACGACGATCATGCGCAGAAACTCGGGCGGCGCCTCACGAAACAAGCTGGCCACACGGATCTCGCGCTTGGCCTTGAGCTTGCCGCCCTGCACGCGTGACACGGCGGTGTGCGTACCCAAGGCATGCGTGATCACCTTGAGCTTGCTGTCAAAGGCCACCTTGCTGAGCTGATCGGCGTTGCGCATGTAGCGCGCCTTCAGGTCCATCACGTACTGGTACAAGGCCGAGTCGGATTTGATGTCGTGCCGATCGGGGTAACGGCGCGCCAGCGTCTCAGCCAGCTTGCCCTCGTCGATCAGTTGCTGCACCTGTTGCAGCAGGTGTGGTGGGTAGCCTGTGAGATAACGCAGATGCGGCGGCGCGCTGCGTATCACAGGCACCAGCGTGGCCACGCCGGGTCTGGCGCCATCGCGATGAGGAGGCTTGCGGTGCGACGACATGAATCGGCTCGATCAAGAACGCATCAAGGCGCGATCTGCTCGGCGTAGTCATACAAGGCGCCCAGGATGTCCTGTCCACGCTCGTCTTCCTCGCTCAGCGATTCGCCCAAGGCGTCGATGCGCTCGAAGAACGCGGCCAATGACAAGCCGCCACCATCACCCTCATGCAAACGCGCCACGCGCAGTTCATGCCAGCGTGTTTGCTCGGCCTCGCTCAATGTGTCAGGGAAGTTGCGCGCGCGGTAGCGGAACAGCACCTCTTCCAGGCGCTCGTCCACGAAACCCGGCGTGCGATCCGCCAGTTGCGCTGGCGAAAGACCACGCAGGCGCTGCAGCACGCGGCGGTCTTCATTGCCCACGAAGCCGCCGTACAGGTCTTCATCGACATCGGCTGGGGCACGCTTGTCATCGCGGGCGTACAACTCGGCCCAGATGCCGTCCATGCTGGCGCTGCGCTCGGCCACCATCTCGGCGTGCTCAGACGCCTTATCCAGAGCCAGCCCCCACTTGGCGATCAAGGCCGGGCTCAGTATCTTGAGGTTGCCGATCACGATGGGCGACTTGTTGATGTGCACGCTCTTGACGGGCAAGCGCGTCACGCCCTCGGGCAGATCAGCCGTCTTGCTGAACATGCGCAAGCGGATGTCAGCGGCACTCATGCCAAACAGTTCGCTGGGATCATGCGCCAGATCCCACACGAGGATCTCGTTCTTGTTGCTCGGGTGCTGGGCCAGCGGGTAGACCAGCGCCATGCAGCCGCGCTCGTGGCTGAACATGCCGGAGATGTGCAGGAAGGGGCGCCACATCGAGCGCGGCTTGTCCAGGCCAGCTTCGGCCAGTACCGCATCCTTCTTGCGCAGCTTCAGGCAGAAGTCCCACAGCTTGGGCTGCGCCTGCTTGATCAGGCGTGCCAGGCCGATGGTGGCGCGCACGTCAGACAAAGCATCGTGCGCTGCTTCATGGCTCAGGCCATTGGCGGCCGTGAGGTGCTCCAGCTTGAAGGAAGGCCGCCCATCTTCATGATTCGGCCAGTTGATGCCCTCGGGGCGCAAGGCCCAGGTGCAACGCACCACATCAAGCAGGTCCCAGCGGCCGCAACCGTTCTGCCATTCGCGGCCATACGGGTCGATCAGGTTGCGCCAGAACAGATGGCGCGTCACCTCATCGTCAAAGCGGATGGTGTTGTAGCCCACGCCCACCGTATTGGGCTTGCCCAGTTCTCGCTCGATGACATCGGCAAAGCGGTGCTCGGGCACACCGCGCTCCAGACAGGTCTGCGGCAGGATGCCCGTCAGCAGGCAGGCTTCGGGATCGGGCAGATAGTCAGGTGCGGGCTGGCAGTACTGCATCAGCGGCTCTCCGATCTCGTTGAGATCGGCATCCGTGCGCACACCGGCAAACTGCGAGGGGCGATCACGCCGGGCCACCTTGCCGAAGGTTTCGTAGTCGTGCCAGTAGAAAGTGAAATCTGAGCTCATGGGCAAACAAGTAGGCGGGCATGAACCCGTGAACGAAACCGCAAAGGCAGGCCGCAATGCAAACGGCCCGCGGAGTTACCCGGCGGGCCGTGGTCGGGATACGAAGATTGTGCCCTCACTCATCAGGGCATCACCTCCAACCGATGGGGGACAAGCTCAGCGCTTGCGCACCACCACGCTGCCCACCGAATAACCGGCACCGAACGAACAGATCACGCCCACATCGCCCTTGGCCAGATCGGCGCGGTACTTGTGGAAGGCAATGATGGAGCCGGCCGATGAGGTGTTGGCGAATTCGTCCAGGATCAGCGGCGCGATCTCAGGCGTCACATCGGTGCCGATCAGCTTGCGCACGATGAACTGGTTCATGGCCAGGTTGGCCTGGTGCAGCCAGAAGCGGCGTGCAGCGGTAGGCTCCAGGCCCAGGGCAGCCAGTTGCGACTCGATGTGCGCAGCGGCGATGGGCACCACTTCCTTGAAGACCTTGCGGCCTTCCTGGCGGAAGGTCTTGTCGCGGGCCTTGGGATCAGAATCTTCGCTGCGGTTGAGGTAGCCGAAGTTGTTGCGAATGTTGTTGGAGAACTGAGTGGCCAGCTTGGTGCCCAGCACTTCCCATTGCTCTGCCGATGTGGCCGTGTCCGCACGTTCAACGACGGTGGCCGTGGCCACGTCACCGAAGATGAAGTGGCAATCGCGGTCCTTCCATTCCTGGTGGCCGGATGTGATTTCGGGGTTGATCACCAAGACGCACTTGGCCGAGCCTGCGCGGATGGCGTTGACCGCCTGCTCCAGGCCGAAAGTAGCTGCAGAGCAAGCCACGTTCATGTCGTAGCCAAAGCCCTTGGCGCCAATGGCGTTCTGGATCTCGATGGCGATGGCGGGGTAGGCGCGCTGCAGGTTGGAGCACGAACAGATCACGGCATCCACATCGGCACCGGTCTTGCCGGCTGCCGCGAGCGCCTTCTTGGCGGCTTCCACACCGATCTCGGCCAGCATGGAGAGTTGATCGTCCGAACGCTCCTGGAAGCGCGGGTACATGCGCTTGGGATCCAGGATGCCCGACTTTTCCATCACATAGCGCTGCTTGATGCCCGACGCTTTTTCGATGAACTCGACGCTGGAAGGCGCTAGCGCGGTCACGGTGCCTGCTTCGATTTCAGCAGCGTGCTCGGCGTTGAACTGGTCGACGTAGGCGTTGAACGATTCGACCAACTCGGCGTTGGTGATCGTGAAAGGCGGCTGGTACAGCCCAGTACCGCTGATGACAACTGCAGTCATGGCATCGAGTCTTTGACGAAAACGATGATTCTGCCACGAGCGCCCAACCACGGATTTCGGACACTTCGAAGGCCAGGCCCAAGCACGTGGCGGGTGTGGTCAATCCACGCCAGAAAGCACGATTCCTGCACCTTAGGCGGGCAATCAGCGTTGCCCCGCCCGCCCCCCTCTGATAGAAAACCGGATGCACCACCTCACAGGGGTGGCTGGAGCCTGGCAGTACCGTTGCAACAAGGGCTCAAAGACCAGCGGAGACCTCGATGGACCAGGAATTCCCGGCAGCCACACCCGATATGCGCGGCCTCAGGCTCAAGCTGACGTGGGCAGCCCTCTTGTGGACAGTGGCCGTCGTGCTGGGCGGCTTGTGGGTGGCGCAATACCGCGTGCAGAGCTACCGGCATGACGCGGTCAACAGCGGCAACGCACGGCTGACCAGCTTGCAAGACAACGTCGAGAACCACTTCCGCTCACTGGCCGCGCTCGGACAGGTTCTGGCGCGCGAAACCTCGTTCGTCAACTTCCTGAAGCAGGACCTTGCCCCCGAACGCTCGCACGTCCCCGCCATTGACCCGCAAAAGCTGCGCCCGGAACTGTCTACCCGGCCCGATGTGCGCAAGATGAGCGAACAACTCAAAGGCATCGTGCGGGACTTCCAGATTCGTCAGATCTACTTGCAAAACGCCTATGCCACCTCGGTCGCAGACAGTTATCACGACGACCTGCGCTACTCCACCATCGGCTACAACTTTCGCATTCGCGACTACTTCACCGGCGCCATGGAAACCGGCGCGGGCTTTCAGTTCGTGATGGGCCGTGTCAGCCATCAACCCGGCTTCAACTTTTCAGCGCGCGTCAGCGATGGCTCACGCGCACTGGGTGTGCTGATCCTCAAGACCGATCCGGCATCCATGGCCCGGCTGTTCACTGACACCACAGGGCGCCATCTGCTCATCGTTGACAGCAACGGTGTGGTGGTGGGTGGCAACCAGAGCGCGCACCTGCTCCAACAGATTCCCAACGGGCCATCCCTCGCCGGTCGTGACAAGGAGATGGAAGGTGCCTACACCACCATTCCCTCCCCCTTGAACTGGAAGCCCATCACGATCGATGTCCATGACCAGCGCATGGCCGGCATCACCATCGGCCGTGAACGCTACCTCAGCATGAGCAGCCAGCTCAAAGGCTATCCCTACACCGTCTGGGTGCTGACGCCGCTGTCTGCAGAAAACAGCATCCAGGCCTCTACCACTCTCGCCGCGGCCGTGCTGATGGCCTGTGGCTGGCTGGTCATCTGGGCCTACTTCAGACGCATGGAGCGCGCAGAAGCGGTTGAGCAAGTCAGGCGTGAAACGCTGGAGATGACGCGCGGCTTGCCACTGACGCTCTTTCGCTACCGGGTCTCACCTGAAGGACGCGGCAAGTTTGCCTACATCGGTAGCGGCGTTCGCCAGCTCTTTGGCATCGATGAAACCTCACTGATGGAAGACCCCGCCAGGATGTGGGGGCCAGGTGCACAGGCTCAATCTCGCCCGCCCACCGAACCCACCGAGTTCGCGGTAGACGATGCGCCACAAAAGCACTGGATCAGTGTCAACAGCACCATGGCGACCACCCACAGTGGCGAGCAGATCTATGACGGCTATTGGCTGGACGTCACCGCCCGCCGGCAAGCCGAGTTGCGCTTTGAAGCCGTGTTCGCGCATGCATCGTCATCGTTCATGTTCTTCCATCGACAAAAGGGCATCCTGCGCTGCAACCCGGCCACACTGAGCCTGTTCGGTGCGAGCAGCTTCGATCAACTCAAGGGATTGCGACCTTGGTTGCCGCCCCTCTCGCTGCCTCGCCAACCCAATGGCGAGTCCAGCGGCGAACTGGCCGAGCAACTGCTGGACAGCTACCGCGATGGCAACCAACCCAGCCGCTTCGAGTGGCAACTCACGCGACTGGACGGCAGCACCTTCCAGGCCGAAGTCATGCTCCTGTCGCTGGCACATGAGGACAAGGACCTCTACTTCGCCATCGTGGATGACGTCTCTGTGCGCAAGCAGACGGAAGATGCGCTCAGAGCGGCCAGCAAGGCCGCGCAGGAAACCACGCGTGCCAAGTCAGCCTTCCTGGCCAATATGAGCCACGAGATCCGCACGCCCATGAACGCCATCATCGGCATGACGCATCTGGCGCTGGATGACGCCCCCCCGGAGAAGCTGCGCCACTACGTGATCAAGGCACACCAGGCCGCCAACAACCTGCTTCAGATCATCAACGACGTGCTGGACATGTCCAAGATCGAGGCCGGCCATCTGGAGCTGGAGTGCATCGACTTCAGCTTGCAGGAGGTGCTCGATCAGGTCACCGACGTGCTGGGCCTGCCTGCCGAGCGCAAGGGCCTGGAGTTGCTGTTCACCGCACCACCGGATCTGCCCGCCCACCTGATGGGCGACCCCACGCGCCTGCGCCAGATCCTGGTCAACCTGGGCTCGAACGCCATCAAGTTCACCGACCAGGGCAGCGTCACCATCGGGCTGGAAATGCAGCACGACGTCCTGCCCGTTGCGATGCTGCA
>NZ_SCTN01000555.1 GCF_004297345.1 Aquabacterium sp.
GCAGGCTGCGTCTTCTCGAGGTTGATGATGTGAATCTTGTTGCGATGGCCGAAGATATACGGGGCCATCTTGGGGTTCCAGAAGCGGGTTTGGTGACCGAAGTGGACACCGGCTTCCAGCATTTCGCGCATGGATACGGACATGGAATGCTCCAGAGGTTGGTTCTAGAAGCCGACAGCGATCTCAGCGCGCTACACGACCCAACAGAGGATCGGAACGCGCTGCGACACCTTGGGAATTGCCGGCTTCGCGATTGATTTGCCCAAACCCATTTCGGGCAAACTCTGGCATTCTAGCATGAAACTCAGCGTTTGCCCTTGCCACCCTTGCGCGCAACCGCTTTCTTGCCCGCGGCCTTGGATGAGCCACGCCCACCCGCCCCCACGCGAGCTGGTGCAACTTCGGCGGCGCCCCCCCTATCTCGCCCCTTCCCCCCCGGCTTGCCAGCTTTGCCGACCGCCTTGCCTGCACGCTTGACTTCGCGGTCTGCCTCCAGAATGTCAGCCAACTCATCCTGAGCCGAGGTCTCACCGGACCACGCGGCGTCACCGCCACGCCCCTTGCGACGACTCGCCGCAGGCGACGCACCCTGTCGCGACTCAACACCCTCGCGCACGATGCGGAAATCGATCTTGCGGGTATCCAGATCCACCCGGCTGACCTGCACCCGCAGGCGCGACCCAATGCTGTAACGCACACCGGTACGCTCGCCGCGCAACTCTTGGCGCGCTTCGTCAAACCGATAGTACTCACCACCAAGCTCGGTAATGTGGATCAATCCCTCAACATAAAGACCATCCAGTTGAACGAACAAACCAAAACTGGTGGCGGCCGTCACCGTACCGCCGTATTCCTCACCCAGACGCTCACGCATGAACATGCACTTGAGCCACGCCTCCACATCACGAGAAGCCTCATCGGCACGGCGCTCGTTGGCGCTGCAATGAATACCCACCGTCTCCCAGGCTGCCTGCTCCTGAGGCGGCAACTTGAGGCGAGCTGACGCCTTTGTTGGCGCGGCCGGCAAACCCTTGGCAGGCGCCCCCGGCTTGCCGCCAGGCTTGCGCTTGAACGTCGAGACCGACGACACCACCCCCTCAGGCACTTTCAAGCCATACCGGGCACTACCTAGCAATGCCTTGATCACACGATGCACTAGCAAATCGGGATAGCGGCGAATCGGGCTGGTGAAGTGCGTGTAAGCCTCATAGGCCAGGCCAAAGTGCCCGCTGTTGATCGGCGTGTACATGGCCTGCTGCATGGAGCGCAGCAACATGGTGTGGATCTGCGTCGCATCAGGACGATCCTTTGTGGCCTGCGCAATTGCCTGGAACTCACCCGGCGTCGGCTCCTCACCCAGGCTCAAGCCCAGGCCCAGCGCCTTCAGGTAATTCTTGAGCAAGGACCGCTTTTCAGGCGTAGGCCCCTCATGCACACGATACAAAGAAGGATGCTTGGCGCGGGAAATGAAATCCGCCGAGCAGACATTGGCAGCCAGCATGGCCTCCTCGATCAGACGGTGCGCCTCCGTGCGTACACGCGGCACGATCTTGGCGATCTTGCCGTTGTCATCACACACGATCTGCGTCTCCGTGGTGTCGAAATCCACAGCACCACGCCCTGACCGGGACTTCAACAAGGCCCTGTACACCTCATGCAGATGCAGCAGATGCGTCACCAGTTCGCCACGCTTTTGCGCCTCAGGGCCACGCGTGTTGCCCAAAATGGCAGCCACCTCGGTATAGGTGAAGCGAGCGTGCGAATTGATCACCGCCGGATAGAACTGGTATGCGTGAACCTCACCCTCTTGCGTGACCAACATGTCACACACCATGGACAAGCGCTCCACCTCAGGATTGAGTGAGCACAAACCATTGGACAACTTCTCGGGCAACATCGGAATCACACGGCGCGGGAAGTACACCGAGGTCGCACGCTCGTAGGCATCACGATCCAGCGGATCACCCGGCTTGACGTAGTGACTGACGTCCGCAATCGCTACCAGCAAGCGCCAGGCATTGGGCGCCTTGGATCGACCAATGCTGGCGGGCTGACAATAAACCGCATCGTCGAAGTCCCGCGCATCCTCACCGTCAATGGTGACGAGGGGCACATCCGTCAGATCAATGCGCCCCTTCTTGTCTGCTGCACGCAACTTCTCAGGCAACTTGGCCGCCTGCGCCAGCGTGTCCTCGCTGAACTTGTGCGGCACCTCGTACTTGCGAACGGCAATCTCGATTTCCATGCCCGGATCGTCAATCCCACCCAGGACCTCAGTCACTCGCCCCACAGGCTGCGCACTCAAGGATGGCACCTCGGTCAATTCAACCGCCACCACCTGCCCAGGCTCGGCATTCGCCGTGGCCTTGGCAGGGATCAGGATATCGCGCCCGAAACGGCGATCCTCAGGCGCCACCACCCAGGCACCACCTTCATGCAGCAGGCGCCCGATGATGGGCGTCTTCTTGCGCTCGACAATCTCGAGCACCAGCCCTTCAGGGCGCCCCCTGCGATCGAAGCGCACCACGCGAACCTTGATC
>NZ_SCTN01000556.1 GCF_004297345.1 Aquabacterium sp.
AAGGCTTGGCCGCCCTTGGGGACGGCGAACAAGGCGATGGGCGCGCTGTTGTAGCTCTGACCCGTCAGAAGCTTGTTGGTGACAGCAGCGGGTGCCATGTCACCGAGTTGCACGTAGTCGAGGATGTAGAGCCGCTTGCTGGCGATGGCCTCTGACAGGCTGTCGTCGTTGCCCATCACCTGTCGGTACTGGCTGTCCTGAAAGGGGAATTTGGCCGGGAGGGCGGTGTTCACGCGCTTGATCAGCATCGGGTTGGGGCCGGCTACCCGCAGATGGGCAAACACCTGATCGCTGTGCCATTCCTTGGCCATATCCGGCATGGGCATGGTGACGAACAAGGCGTCAAAGCGGGCCAGGCTGTCCTTGTCGCTGAAATCGCCCAGGCCTGGCCCATTGACCTGGCCTTGCACCAGCTTCACCAGCGTGGCCCACATGTCCGGTAACCGTGTGAGCGAGCCCTGAATGCGTTGCTGCAAGAGCGCCACTTCGGCCATGGTGGCCAGATCAGCCGAGGTCTGGCCGGCATGGGCTTGCAGCAACTGCTCGTGGCGCCTGTTCACCTCGGTGAACGTGACCTGCATGGCGTCAATTTGTTGCTGCAAGGCACCCAAGTCGCCTGCGTGGGCCGGATCGAGTTGCCGTGCCAAAGCGGTCAGGAAATTACCCACCAGCTTTAATATGACATCGACGACTTTCAGTAGCCATTCCAGCGAGGGTATTTCGTCCAGAGGCAGTCCGAATACCAATGGTGCACCCGCCAGATTGGGGGCGTTATAGGTCCAGTTATAGGCAATTTTCTTGCCCATCAAATCTGCCGCGCGGGTCAGGCCACCCAGCAGGTTGTCATATTGAGGCAGCGTGGGTTGCGGGGTGGGGAGCAGCCCCGCTGATGCTCTGGGGGCTGCGAGGCTGACACCCGCGCCCGCGCCCATCAACTTAAGCAGTGCTCTGCGTTCGCTCATGGCTTCTTTCCTGTGTTGTTTCACATAGCGGAAAGAAGTGTGTTGTGGCGTAATATGTCGGGATATCCCTTATTCAAGGGTTATTCGTATCAATTCATTTTCACCATGAAAACGGACAACTCATATTTACGGATATTGTTCGATGGTATTGATTCTATGGGTTTCCCATATTCTCATTATTGAATTTCGGTCAATATATGCAAAAAGCGCCAAACCGCATCTGCGGCTGGCGCTTTAAATCAAAAACAATGAGGTTTGTTTAAACCAGGCCGTTTCGAATGGCGTAAACGGTCAATTCGGAGTTGTTGGTCAGGCCGAGCTTTTCCAGCACCCGCGCGCGGTACACGCTTACAGTTTTGGGGCTCAGCAACAGTTGCTCGGCGATGTCCGACAGGCGCTTGCCCGATGCAATCATCACCAAAGTCTGCAGTTCCCGGTCTGACAGCTTCTGGTGCGCATCTTCCTGAGCCGGCGTGGTCAGGTTGTCGACCAGCATCTGCGCCATCTCGGGCGTCACGTACTTCTTGCCTTGCGACACGGTGCGCACGGCCGCCACGATCTGCGCGGCATCGCTGCCTTTGTTCAAGTAGCCTGACGCGCCGGCCTTGAGCGCTCGCATGGCGTACTGGTCTTCCGGGTACATGGAGACGACCAGCACTTTCAATGTGCTGCCTTCTTCCTTGAGCACATGCAGCACGTCCAGCCCGCTGCGGCCGGGCAGGTTGATGTCCAGCACGAGCACGTCACAGTTCTTGTCGCGCAGCAGGGTGCGCAACTCGCCGTAATCGGCTGCCTCGCCCACGACATCAATATCCGGCGCATCGGCCAGCGTGTCGCGGATGCCGCGTCGGATCAGGGCGTGGTCGTCGCAAAGAATGACTTTGATCATGGTCGGGCGTGGGTGATCGCTCAGCCCCAAACAGTGGGGTCGTCCGGGTCGGTCTCGTTGCTCGCTCCGAGGTTGTCCAGATCGGGCAGGAGACGGTCAATGAAACCATTCTCGGGGCCGGAGAGCGGCACGGACAGGATCAAGGTGGTGCCATCGGGATTGCTGCTGATGTCTACCCAGCCGCCCACCGTTTCGGCCCGCTCGTGCAGGCCACGGATACCGAAGGACCTCGCCTTGGCCAAGTCTTCCGCGCTCAAGCCTCTGCCATTGTCAGTCACTTCGATGGACAGGACGCCGCCAGCCAGCGTCAGATCGACGCTGACTTTGCTGGCCTGTGCGTGTTTGGAGACATTGGTGAGCGCTTCCTGCGCAAATCGGTAGGCCACCAGAGGCACACCAGGTGCCAGTTGCAGCTTTTCGTGGCTGGTGCGGAAGGCCACCTGCAGGCCGGTGCGCTTGGCAAACCGGTCGCTCATCCATTGCAGTGCGGCCACCAGGCCTTGCTCCAGGATGGCGGGGCGCAGGTTGTGCATGATGCGCTGGCTGGCCTCGTGGGCATGGCCCACCGATTCCAGCGCCTGCTGCACGCGCTCGGCGATCTCGGGTGAGCCTGCGTGGCGTGCAATCCAGGCCAGATCGAACTTGACGGCCGTCAGGGCGCCGCCCACGTCGTCATGGATTTCACGTGCGATGGCGGCACGCTCTTGCTCGATGCTGGTTTGCAAGTGCTGGGCGAGCTCGCGCAGTTGCTGGCGCGATCGGCTCAAAGCCAGATCAGCGCGCTGTTTGGCGATGCGGGTGCGGTTGGCCTCGATGGCCAGCAAGGCAGCAGGCGCCAGGCGAGCCAGGTTGCTCTTCAGTAGATAGTCATTGGCGCCGTTGCGCATGGCTTGCACGGCGATGTCTTCGCCGATTTCGCCTGACACCAGAATGAAAGGCACCAGTTTGCCCATGGAGCGGACCTTGTCCAGCGCAGCCAGCCCGGAGTAGCCGGGCAGGTTGTAGTCAGACAGGATCAGATCCCACTCCTGCTCCAGCGCCTCGATCAGTGCGGCTTCGTTTTCAACCCGGACGATGTCGGTGTTGATGCCGCCTCGGCGCAGGTGCACGGCAACGAGGGCATGGTCTTCGTCGTTGTCCTCCAGATGCAGCACGCGCAGCTTGACGGGGGCCATGGGTTGGTGGCCGGCTGGGGCCGGATCCGGAAGGGGGGACAGGTCGGACACAGCCTCTTCGCTCCTTTGATCTCGCGATTTACGCCAAGTTTGCCCGTGTCATTGTGAACATATGTCATCGGGAAATGCGAAAAATTCTAACAACTGGCAAAGCCGTGTGATCTTGTTGATATCGGTATTAAGGATCACCCTGATTTGGCCGAAAAGGTCCTTGAGCCAAGCCGTCTGGTGAAAGACGGCCAGTTTAGAAACCTGGTTGAGTGGAGCCAAGATGAGCTACGACGACGAATCCGTCGCTTCCCCGCCTCCCGAGATGCCTCTGCTGCTCGCTGCCGAGCTGCAGGACCATTTGATGACCGCCTCCAACGATCTGGAACGCTTGCAGCGCCTTCTGGACGATGCCTGTGTGGTGCTCATGGATGGCTTTCACGGAACGGCCGGGCAGTTGGGCGAGGTCATCGACCTGGGCCACGAGGTCACCCCCCATCTTCAAGCTGTGAGGCAGACGCTGTACAAGACCGTGACGGCCTTGCAGTTCCAGGACATGGCGACGCAGTTGATCGCCCACACGAACAAACGCCTGCGAAATTGTGCCGATCAGATTGCCCGGGATGCTCTGGGTGATGACGATCCAGATGGCGCAGCGGTTGTGGACGAAGCCCCTATGAAGCCGAACCCGGTCACCCAGGACGAGGTGGACGCGGGCTCGGTCGAGTTGTTCTAAAGAAGCCGTCCCACCAGCCGAAATACTGTCCGCCTATTGACTGGTTTACCCCTTTCAGCCTGCTAACAAGCCTTCACTAAGCACCGGAGAGCGACATGCACTCGATTCTTGCCGTCGACGATTCTGCATCCATGCGTCAAATGGTTTCCTTCACGCTCAAGAGCGCTGGCTACAACGTCGTCGAAGCAGTTGACGGCCAGGATGCCTACGAGAAAGCGCAAGGCCGCAGTTTCGACCTGGTGCTGACCGATCAGAACATGCCCCGTATGGACGGCATCAGCCTGACCAAGAAGCTGCGTGAAACCGCCCAGTTCAAGACCACCCCCATCCTCATGCTGACCACCGAGTCGAGCGACCAGATGAAGCAGGCAGGTCGCGCCGCCGGTGCCACTGGCTGGCTGGTGAAACCCTTCGATCCAAACAAGCTGATCGAAGTGATTCAGAAGGTGATCCGCTAAGTCACGCTGACACGTTCAGCGTCACGACGAATTCCAGGAGTCAGAGATGGCAGAAACAAGCACTGACAACAGCTCGGCAGCAGGCATTGACCTGAGCCAGTTCTATCAAGTCTTCTTCGAAGAAGCCGGTGAGAACCTCGAGAACATGGAGCAGCTCCTGCTGGAGCTCGACATCGAGGCGGCCGACGACGAGGAGATGAACGCCATCTTCCGTTGCGCCCACTCCATCAAGGGTGGTGCGGCAACCTTCGGCTTCAGCGACGTGGCCGAACTGACTCACCAGATGGAGACGCTGCTGGACAAGCTGCGCCGCCACGAACTGGTGCCAACGCCTCCGATGGTGGACGTGCTGCTGCAATCCGGCGACGCGCTCAAGGCCATGTTGGGCCGCCATCAAGGCTCCGGTGGCGAGGAAGTCGATACCACCGAGTTGTTGTTCAATATCCGTGCGATGGTGGCAGGTGAAGCGCCGCCAGCTGCTGCGAGTGCTCCTGCTGCTGCGCCGGTCGTCAAGGCTGAAGCGCCTGCCGCACCCGTCGCTGCCCCGGTTGCTGCCGCAGGTGCTGCGCCGACCACAGGCAAGCGCATCGTTGAATTGCGCGTAGGCCCGCTGACCGACATGTCGCAAGCCGACAATCTGGTCGATCTGTTCAAGGAAATCACCGACCTGGGCACCATCGAGCCGCTGCCCGATGACCCCTCGCTGGCCAACACCCGCCGCTACAAGGTGGACACCGCTTCGGCCGAGTCCGACCTGATGGACCTGTTCACCTTCCATGTGGCGCGTGAGCAAGTGGCTTTCCTGCCCTACGGTGATGCAGCTGTGGCAGCCGCACCTGCCGCGCCCGCCAAGGATCCTGGCTACGGCTTCTTCGAGCCTCTGGAAGAGGCCAAGCCTGCCGAGCCTGTGGCCGCTGCCCCTGAAAAGGGCTACGGCTTCTTCGATGACGCGCCCGGTGCACCTGCGGGCAAGCCTGCTGCCGCTGTGGCAGCCGAACCTGCACAACCCAAGCCTGCCGCAGCACCGGCCAAGCCAGCCGCACCCAAGGCAGAGAAGCCCGCTGCTGCACTGGAGGCCTCCACCATCCGCGTGTCGGTGGAAAAGGTCGACCAACTCATCAACCTGGTGGGCGAACTGGTGATCACCCAAGCCATGCTGGCGCAGAACAGCCGAGGCCTGGACCCGGTTGTCTACCAACAGCTGGTCACCGGCCTGACCGATCTGGATCGCAACACCCGCGACCTGCAAGAAGCCGTGATGTCGATCCGGATGATTCCGATGTCGACGGTGTTCAGCCGCTTCCCCCGCATGCTGCGCGATCTCGCCAACAAGCTGGGCAAGAAGGTCGAACTGGTCACGCAGGGTGAAGCCACCGAACTGGACAAGGGCCTGGTCGAGAAGATCACCGATCCGCTGACCCACCTGGTGCGCAACTCATGCGACCACGGTGTCGAAATGCCGGCTGACCGCCTGGCCAATGGCAAGCCTGAAGTGGGCACCATCACCCTGGCTGCTTCGCACCAGGGCGGCTCCATCGTGATCGAAGTGCGTGACGATGGCCGCGGCCTGTCTCGCGAGAAGCTGCTGCGCAAGGCCCGTGAAAAGGGCATCGATGCGCCAGACAGCCTGACCGACTCCGAAGTGTGGAACCTGATCTTCGCCCCCGGCTTCTCGACAGCCGATGTGGTGACCGACGTGTCTGGCCGCGGTGTCGGCATGGACGTGGTCAAGAAAAACATCACCTCGCTGGGCGGTACGGTCGAAATCGATTCAGCCGAAGGCTACGGCATGCGCGTGGCGGTTCGCCTGCCACTGACCCTGGCCATCATGGACGGCATGAGCGTGGGCGTGGGCGAAGAGGTCTACATCCTGCCGCTGTCCTCGGTGGTCGAGTCCTTCCAGGTCAGCCAGGAAATGGTCAAGACCATCGGCGGCTCGGGTCGTGTGGTCGAAGTGCGCGACGAGTACATGCCGGTGATCGAGCTGGAGAAAGTCTTCCAGGTGCCCCGATTCGATTGGGAGCACAACAGCGGGATCATGGTGGTCGTCGAAGCAGAAAGTGGCCGCGTGGCCTTGCTGGTCGACGAACTGCTGGGCCAACAGCAAGTGGTGGTCAAGAACCTCGAGACCAACTACCGCAAAGTCAACGATGTATCGGGCGCCACCATCATGGGTGATGGCCGAGTGGCCTTGATTCTGGATGTGGGCAGCCTCGTGCGTCGCTCGCGTCACTGAGTTACACAGGAGACCATGCAATGGGCATGATGGAAAAACTGGACGTGCAGGCCGATCTGGCACGCGAGTACCTGACCTTCCGCCTGGGCGATGAAGAGTACGGCATCGACATCCTGAAGGTGCAGGAAATCCGTGGGTATGAAAACCCCACACGCATCGCCAATGCGCCGCACTTCCTCAAGGGTGTGGTCAACCTGCGCGGCACGATTGTCCCTATCGTTGACCTGCGTATGCGCTTTGGCTGCTCGTCAGCAGAGTACAACGCCTTCACTGTGTCCATCATCCTGCACATCGGGCAGCGCACCATCGGTGTGGTGGTGGACTCGGTCAGCGACGTGATGGAAATCCCCGCCGAGGCCATGCGCCCTGCGCCTGAAATGACTTCTGCCATCGAGGCGACCTACATCCGTGGGCTGGCTCAGGTGGGTGAGCGCATGGTGATCCTGCTGGACATCGAAGCCATGCTGATGAGCCAGGACATGGGTCTGGTCGACTAAGGAGATGGATATGAACAAACTCAATCGCGCTGTTGTACTGTCCTTGTCTGTGTTGGCCGGTGCTGCGTTTGCCGCAGATGGCGGGGCCAGCAAGGAAGACGCCGTGGCCATGGTCAAGAAGGGCGTGTCTGCGATCAAATCCGCTGGTGCTGACAAGACCTATGGCGAGATCAGCGACAAGGCCAACACCACCTGGCATCACCAGGATCTGTACCTGACGGTGTATGGTCTGGATGGCACGGTGAAGGCCCACGGTGCCAACAGCAAGATGATCGGCAAGAACCTCATCGAGTTGAAAGACATCGATGGCAAGGCTTTCGTCAAGGAACGCATGGATCTGGCCAAGGCGCACAACACCTTCTGGCAGGACTACAAGTTCACCAATCCAGAGACCAAGAAGATCGAGCCCAAGAGCATGTATTGCGAGAAGCTCGATGAAACCGTCGTGTGCGGCGGCATCTACAAATAAGACAGCCACTTGAATCCTGGCGCTCCTTGTGGGCGCCAGCTTTCTTTCAGGAGTGAACGCATGAAACTGCGCACCCAATTGTTGACCGCACCGGCCGTGGCCTGTGCGGTCTTGTTTTTGGCGCTCCTGGGGTTCGTCGCCGTGATGACCTCGTTTCAGCAGCGCATCCATCAGGCGCATGACGACAGCACCAAAGAGCAGGTGGCCATCACGGGCGCTCAAGAAAAGCTCGCTGATGTGCATGTGATGTTGTATCGCTCCATGACGATCATGTCGTCGTTGGGCGATGAGCAGATCAACGCATTCAGGGCCAGTATCCCGGTGCGCGTATCGCAAGCGCGTCAGGTGGTGATTCAACTGCTATCTGACTCGGATCGTCACTCTGACGCCGCCAAGGTGTTCGAGAAGCAGTCACAGGACTACGTGAAATCTGCTGACATGGCTGTGGACATGGCTG
>NZ_SCTN01000070.1 GCF_004297345.1 Aquabacterium sp.
GGCTGCTACTTCCCCAATGGCCAGGCGCCTGACAGCGACAAGTTCGTCTACAAGATGGGCTGGCTGGATGCGCTGGAAGCCTGGCTCAAGCAGGAGTTGCAAACGCACCAGAACGTCGTGCTGATGGGCGACTTCAACATCACACCGACGGACGCCGACGTCTACGACCCTGTTGCCTGGAAAGATCAGATCCACTGCACGCCACAGGAGCGCGCGCACTTCCAGCAACTGCTGGATCTGGGCATGCACGATGCCTTCCGCTTGTTCGAGCAGCCGCCCAAGCCCTGGAGCTGGTGGGATTACCGCAACCTGGCATTCCGCAAGAACCAGGGCCTGCGCATTGACCACATCCTGGTGAGCGAGGCACTGAAAGCAAAGACCACGGCGTGCGTGATCGACAAGGCCCCACGCAAGAACGAACGCCCCAGCGACCACGCACCGGTCATCGTCACGCTCGGCTGATCAGCCTTGCAACAGGCGCCTCAAGGGCGCCGGCAAGCCCCAGTTACCCAACTCAGCCAAGGGCACCCAACGGCCACTGTCATTCAAGGCAGTCAAACGGGCTTGCAAGGCCGTGGCATCGGCGGGCTTGTTCAACACCAGCCTGCGCGGGTGCAGATACCAGTCCAGATGCGTCAGCACATGCTTGATGCGTGGCTGCATATCGACCTGATCGACCAGCGAAGCCGCACCGACCACCTCGGCCAGTGCGGCTTCGTCGTCCAGCAAAGGCATGGTCCACAAGCCCGCCCACACGCCTTTGTCAGGCATCTGCTGCAGCCACACCTGCTCACGCCATTCCAGCCACAGCCACCAACTTTCACGCTCGGAACGCTTGAGCTTGCGTGTCTTGACCGGGTAGCGTCCAGGGTCACCCTGTACACGAGCCTTGCAGATGTCCGACCACGGGCAAGTCAGGCAAGCCGGCTTGCGCTGCGTGCACAACGTGGCGCCCAGATCCATCAAGCCTTGCGTGTAGGAAGGCATGTCCGCCGCCTTTGCAGGCAACACAGCCTGCGCCGCCTCCCACAAGGCCCGCTCATGCGTCTTCACGGAGAGATCCTGGTCCCAACCCAGCACACGGCTGAGCACCCGCTTGACGTTGCCATCCATGATGGAGATGCGTTCGTCAAAACAGAAAGCTGCAATCGCGGCTGATGTCGAGGGCCCGATGCCGGGCAAGGATTGCAGGGCCTCACTGCCGCGAGGGAACTGCCCGCCATGCAGGTTCACCACATCCTGCGCACAACGATGCAGATTGCGGGCGCGGCTGTAATAGCCCAGGCCGCTCCACAGTGTCAGCACATCATCAAGCGGCGCGGCGGCCAGCGCCTGCACATCGGGGAAGCGTTGCAGAAAGCGCTCGAAGTAGCCCAGCACGGTCGTGACCTGGGTCTGCTGCAGCATGATCTCGGAGAGCCACACGCGATAGGGATCACGCACTTTCTGCCAGGGCAGATGGTGCCGCCCTTCCTGGTGCTGCCAGGCCACCAGGCGATCGGCCACAAGGGGTGTCACCTGCCGCGCATGCCGCAGCAGGCTGGCCGAGGTCGGGGCCGTCATGCCCCGGTGGTGACCTGAGCGGCCTCGGGTGCGGACGCCAGATTCAGATCCAGCGACACGTGTTGCACACCGGCATCGGCCTGCGCAGCAGACAAGGTGTCGGTCTGCGCCTGCTTGACCAATTCATTGATCAAGTCGCCCAGATGCGTCTGCAACTGCAGCACACGCTCATCCTGCGCCTGGACTTCCTGCAAGCGGGTATCCAGCTCGTTGGACGCGGACTGGATGCGGTCCAGCGACTCATAACGGCGCTTGAAGTTGCGGCGACGCTCGCGCAATTGGCTGTCCACCTGCGCCGACGCCGTCTTGTTCCACAGTTCGATGTCGTTGCTCACGGTCTCGAACACCACACGCAGACGCGAAATCAGCATGCGACGGAACTGTTCCTGGAAGCCCGGTTGTGCCAGCCTGAAGGCCTGGCTCAGGCCCAGGTACTGCACGTAATTGCGCTCGATGAGGTTGAGGTCATCGGTGTACTTGCGCACATCCAGTGGCACATCGGCCACCAGGCTGAAGCCGAACTCGGCATTGAGCTTGGCATACGAGGCCACCAGCATGGCGTGGATCTCGTCATTGCGCTGCTGCGCCTGCTCGATCAGATCACGCAAGCGTGCGCACAGATCGATGAAGGATTTCTTGGCACCCAGCGGCAACCAGGATCCGCCCAGCACCTGCTGCAGCACATCCACTTCCTGGCGCAGCCGATCGGCCGACAGCTCATGCAAGGCACTGCGCAACATGCGCGCATGCACGCTGCGCATGGCTTGCAGGCGGGCCGTGCACTGCTCGAACTCTGTGGCCTCGGCTTGCACACGTTGCAGCATCAACTGCACCTTGCCGCTGCTCTTGCCACGCAGGCCACGCAGTTCATGCAACTGATCGGCAAACAGGCGGCGCATTTCACCAAAACGGCGGGTGAGCTGCTGCTGGAACTGCTGCGCACCTTGCACAGCAGCCTGCCCCAGGTTCTCACGACGGCGAGGCAACAAGCCTTCCGACAGCGCGTTCTCGAACGTTT
>NZ_SCTN01000557.1 GCF_004297345.1 Aquabacterium sp.
CACCTACAGCGCGCACCTCGTGGTAGATGATGGCACCAGCTGCGATCACGAACACGCTGGAGACGCCGGCATAGGCCGTAGGCAAGCCGGCTGCCAGCAAGATGATGTAGGTCAGGGCTTCAGGCGACAGCTTCCATGGCCGCATGATGTTCATGAACAGATCGACCAGGCGGCTTTGCTTGAACAACATGCCCGCCCAGATGTGCAGGGCCAGTGCCAGCGGGATGCTGATGAAGTCCAGGATCTTGTGTGCGTAGATGGCCGGGCCCGAAGGGTGATCGTGCATGAAGAAGTACACGCAGCTGAAGATGCCCAGGTTGGCGATCAGGGGCACGCATTCCAGTGCGCGCGTCCAGGTGCCTTCCTCGTTTTCAGGGCTCTTGGGCGGGCGAATGATGCGGAATGCGCTGACGGCCGCGAGCACCGCAAACAGCACCATCCACATGAAGTAGACACGAGGGTCTTCAATGGCGACGCCCGACTCCACCGAGATCTGGTAGTAGCGCACGCAGGAGTACAGCATCATCAGGCTGCAGATGGTCATGGACCATGCCTGAGCCTTGAAGTCCCGTGCATAGCGGGCCGGGCGCAGGCTGATGTGGTGAAAGCCCATGGTCGTGAAGGCGGCCGTCACCGTCAACAGGATCAGCAGGATCATGGAGCGGTTGTCTGCGCCGAACTTGAACAGCACGAAGAAGCTGGTCTCCAGGCCGCGATAGAACTTGAGTTGCGGCGTGATGTGCGCTCGGATGTGCTCGTACATCTCTTGGCGCTCCACGCAGTTGGCTACGGTCGCTTTGAGCGATTCGCGCACGGCGGTGGCGTTGAATGTCTTCTCGCCGAACAGGTTGTCGACATCGTCTACTGGCGCAGCGGCGCCCGCAGGCGCACCGCTCGCAGCGGCTGCTTCCTGACGGGCCACCTCCTGCTCAATGTTCACGTTGCGGTTGCAGGTGGGCTTTTCAGGATCGGCGCGCAACAGGAAGTACTGCACCTTCTGGCCCGGATCGCTGAACATGACTTCACCGAACTTGAGCAACTGGCCATGCACCATCTCGCCGGTGCTGATGACCAGGATGAGGATCAGCAGCGCGAGCGTGGACAGATTGGCTAATCGACCGAACCAGGTCTGGCCCAGTGGATTGGTGTGGGGCGTGGTGCTCAAGGTGATGTCTCCTGTTGCAGCGCATCAAAGGCGCTGTCAAGTCGTTTTGGCAATCAGGTGTTGCACGCTAGGTGGCAACCCGTGCATTGTCAATTCGCATGCGACGACTTGCGCCTAGGGTTCGCCAGTAGATGCCTGCATTCGCGGGTGTCGGGCAGGAGGCGTTGGCGACAAAAAGGAGCGATGAATGACAAAGGGCCCGTGAGGGCCCTTCCTTGGTGCACTGAGTTGATCAGTGCTGCACTGCATCAAGTTCTGATCAGGCCAGCTTGCCGTGGCAGTTCTTGTACTTCTGGCCGCTGCCGCATGGGCAGGGGTCGTTGCGGCCCACGCGTGGCACTTCGGCGGCCACGGTGGTTGGATCGGTCTCCTGCGCCACGCTGCCATCTTCGTTGGGGTGCGTGTAGGTCACGTTCATGAAGCTCTCGCCTTGATGCTCGATGGCTTCGGCGGCTTGCTGCGCTTCTTCCTGCGACTTGATGTGCACGGTCATCAGCACGCGGGTGACGTCCATCTTGACCACGTCCAGCAACTGGCCGAACAGCTCGAAGGCTTCGCGCTTGTATTCCTGCTTGGGGTTCTTCTGGGCGTAGCCGCGCAGGTGGATGCCTTGGCGCAGGTAGTCCAGCGAAGCCAGGTGCTCGCGCCAGTGCGTGTCGATGGACTGCAGCAGCACCATGCGCTCGAACGGCGCGAACTGCTCGCGGCCTACCGCGCCTGTCTTTTCTTGATAGTGGCCGTTGGCGGCATCGATCACGTGCTTGAGCACGTCGTCGTCATCGGCGGCAGTCTGGCTTTCAACCCACTTGACCAGCTCGATCTCCAGCTGCCATTCGTCCTTGAGCACCTTTTGCAGCGTGACCAGGTCCCACTGTTCTTCCAGGCTCTCTGCAGGCACGAAGGTGCGCACGACGTCGGTCATGGCGCCCTTGCGCAGGTTGGTGATCGCGTCGATCACGTCCACGGTTTCAAGGATCTCGTTGCGCTGCTGGTAGATCACCTTGCGCTGGTCGTTCGACACGTCGTCGTACTCCAGCAACTGCTTGCGCATGTCGAAGTTGTGGCCTTCGACCTTACGCTGCGCGCTTTCGATCGAGCGGGTCACGATGCCAGCCTCGATGGCCTCGCCTTCGGGCATCTTCAGGCGGTCCATGATGGCGCGCACGCGGTCACCGGCGAAGATGCGCATCAGCGGATCGTCCAGCGACAGGTAAAAGCGCGAGGAGCCTGGGTCACCCTGACGGCCGGCACGACCACGCAACTGGTTGTCGATGCGGCGCGATTCGTGGCGTTCGGTGGCGATGATGCGCAGGCCGCCAGCAGCCTTGACCTGCTCGTTGAGCTTGGCCTGCTCGGCCTTCAGCGCGGCGATCTTGGCTTCCTTGGCAGCGTGGTCCAGGGTCTCGTCGGCTTCGATCAGCTTGATGTCGTTCTCGACGTTGCCGCCCAGCACGATGTCGGTACCGCGACCGGCCATGTTGGTGGCGATGGTGATCACGCCGGGGCGGCCAGCCTGGGCCACGATCTCGGCTTCACGAGCGTGCTGCTTGGCGTTCAGAACCTGATGCGGCAAGCCTTCGCGGGTCAGCAACTGGGCGATCAGTTCAGAGTTCTCGATGCTGGTTGTGCCAACCAGGGTTGGCTGACCACGCTCGTGGCATTCCTTGATGTCTGCAGCGATAGCTTGATACTTTTCCTTGGCGGTCTTGTAAACCAGATCGAGCTGGTCTTTGCGCGCGAGGATACGGTTCGGGGGGATGACGATCGTTTCCAGACCGTAGATTTCCTGGAATTCATAAGCTTCGGTGTCGGCGGTGCCGGTCATGCCCGACAGCTTGCCGTACATGCGGAAATAGTTCTGGAAGGTGATCGAGGCCAGCGTCTGGTTCTCAGCCTGGATGTTGACGCCTTCCTTGGCCTCCACAGCCTGGTGCAGGCCATCGGACCAGCGGCGGCCAGCCATCAGGCGGCCGGTGAATTCGTCCACGATCACGACTTCGCCGTTCTGGACCACGTAATGCTGGTCCTTGTTGAACAGGTGGTGCGCGCGCAGGGCGGCGTACACGTGGTGCATCAGCGTGATGTTGGCCGCGTCATAGAGGCTGGCGCCTTCGACCAGCAGGCCGGCTTCCAGCAGCAGGCGCTCGGCGTTCTCGTGACCGTCTTCGGTCAAGAAGACCTGGCGGGATTTTTCGTCGGCGGTGAAGTCACCAGGCTCGATCACGCCTTCGCCCGTGCGCGGGTCGGCTTCACCGATCTGCTTCTTGAGCTTGGGCACCACGGCGTTGATGCGCACGTACATCTCGGTGTGGTCTTCAGCCTGACCGGAGATGATCAGTGGTGTGCGGGCTTCGTCGATCAGGATTGAGTCCACTTCGTCGACGATGGCGTAGTTCAGGCCGCGCTGCACACGGTCTTCGATCTCGTAGACCATGTTGTCACGCAGGTAGTCGAAGCCGTATTCGTTGTTCGTACCGTAGGTGATGTCGGCAGCGTAGGCGGCCTGCTTTTCTTCACGGGGCATCTGGGGCAGGTTGATGCCCACGCTCAGGCCCAGGAAGTTGTAGAGCTTGCCCATCCACTCGGCGTCACGGCGCGCGAGGTAGTCGTTGACGGTGACCAGGTGCACGCCCTTGCCGCTCAAGGCATTGAGGTAGACGGGCAGGGTAGCGGTCAGCGTCTTGCCCTCGCCGGTGCGCATTTCGGCGATCTTGCCGTTGTGCAGCGACAGGCCGCCCAGCATTTGCACGTCGAAGTGGCGCATCTTGAAGACACGCTTGGAGCCTTCGCGCACCACGGCAAACGCTTCGGGCAGGATGGCGTCGAGCGATTCGCCCTTGGCCACGCGTTGCTTGAACTCTTCGGTCTTGGCGCGCAGTTGATCGTCGCTCAAGGGCTCGAAAGTGGGCTCCAGCGCATTGATCTTGGCCACCGTACGCCGGTATTCCTTGAGCAGGCGTTCGTTACGGCTACCAAAAATCGAAGTCAGTATCTTGGGCAACATGGAGCTATCAATCCAATCGATCGGTGTGTTGACCACGTGGTCAGCACGAGGTCGCCAGGGACAATTTCCCCAGTCAACCAAAGCCAAAAAGTGTAGCACTCGGGGGTGACGGTTCCGAGACGGGCGCGTGCCCTTCCTAGGAGGGGCTTTCCCCGCCCTTATTCAAGGGTGCCAGGCGGGTGATTTGTTTCAGGGCGTTTCAGAAGGCGGCGCGGCTGGTTTTCGGATGGTGGTGCTCAAGGCGATGCAGATCAGCGCCATGGCCAGTACAACCACCGCCCCGGAGGGCATGTCCAACATGGCAGACACGGCCAGCCCCAGGGCATAGGCCAGAGCGCCCGCGCCCCAGGCCAGCGGCAATTGCCTGCCTGGTGGGGCGTGGCGCACGGCCAGCGCCGGCATGATCAGGCTGCTGAACACCAGATAGACTCCGACGAGTTGAACGGAGGCCGTCACGGCGAGCGCAAACAGCAGGTAGAAACCGGCCCGCCCCAGGCGTGCACCCAAACCGAACCACAGCGCCAGCACCAGCGCGGACAGCGCCGCCACCGCCCACAACTGCCCGGTGGACACCCACAGGATCTGCCCGACCAGCAGATCCTTGAGGTGCTCGCCGCCGTGTGGATTGCCCGCCAGCAGCAGGATGCCCACGCAAGAGGCCAGCACGAACAGGGTGCCGATGAGGGCCTCCTGGATGTCGGGCCAGCGTTTTTCCGTCCAGGTCAGCAGCGCGGCCCCACTCAAGGCGGCCAGCACGGCCGCACCTTGCACGGCCCAGCCTTGCGGTTCCCAGCCCAGCGCATCAGCCGCGATCACCCCCAGCCCGGCGATCTGCGCGATCGCCAGGTCGATGAAGACGATGCCTTTGCGCAGCACCTGCAGCCCGAGCGGCACGTGTGTGGCCAGCACCAGCAAACCGGCGATCAGCGCCGGGCCCACGATGGACCAGTCCACCTCATGCACATTCAGACTGCCCATGTGTTACCCCTTGCTGGCTTTGAGCAGTTGCTCGATGGTGTCGTCAAACAGGCCGAACAGGTCCTTGGCCTTGTCGCTGCCACCCACGGTAAACGGCAGCACCGCCACCGGGATGTGCGCGCGGTCCGACAGCCATTGCGAACCGCGCCCATCGTTGTAGGCGGCGCGGATGATCACCTTGGCCGGCTGTTTTTGCAGTTGCGCGAGCACGGTGGACAGGTAGGCGCTGCTGGGCTCCACGCCAGGCTTGGGCTCCAGCGAGACGATCTGATTCAAGCCCAGCCAGGCCTCCAGATACGGGAAGCCCTTGTGTTGCACGACGATGGGCATGCCCTTGAGCGGGGTGGCTGCTTGCGTCCAGCGTGTCATGGCTTGGTTCCAGCGCGTGTTGAAATCGGCCAGACGCGATTGGTAGACCGCAGCGTGCATGGCATCAACTTCAGCCAGCCGCTTGGCCAGGGCTTGCGCCACCGCCGCGATATTGCGTGGATCCGTCTGGATGTGCGGGTTGCCGGATGCGTGCACGTCGCCATCGGCGCGGTCCAGCCTGGTCGGTACCTCCAGCTTGCGCACGTAATCGGCCGCATTGAACTGGCCGGGCTGGCCGGTTTGCACAGCCGGGTTGCCCGATTGGCGCAAGAGCACGGGCAGCCAGCCCACTTCCAGTTCGGCGCCTGTGCACACCATCAGTTCAGCGTTGCGCACAGCAGCGATCAGGCTGGGCTTGGCCTGCACCTGATGCGGATCCTGCAAGGCGTTGGTGGCGGTGTAAATGCTGGCTTGATCGCCGGCCAACTCCTTGGTCAGGGCGGCCCATTCAGGTTCGCAGGCAAAGACCTT
>NZ_SCTN01000558.1 GCF_004297345.1 Aquabacterium sp.
TCCGATCTAAGCCGATGTCAATCCCTTCGGACTTCAGCAACAAAGCCAGATCAGCGCCATGCAACTCAGCGGTGTAGAACACCAGCGTGAAAGCCTGAAAGCCTATGAAGCAAATCGGCAGCAAAGGCGACCACAGTCTGACAAGGCGACTGAATTCCTCCAACCGCTTGCTGCGATAGGCCTGCTGCAGATGCCCCGGGATGGGCGCGAGCCAGGGCCGCTGCTGCAGCAGCTGATCCAGGTCGCCTTGCGTGTCGGACATGGATGACTCCTCACGCCTTCACGCGCGACACGTCGTGCCACGCGCAACGGGACAAGCGCACCTCGGCAATCAGAAGCTGACCACCACAGCGGTGCTCAGCAACTGGTTGTTCTTCTTGTAATCGCCAGACTTGGTATCCAGGAAGACAGGGCCACTGGCCCAGTCATAACGGTACTCCAGCTTGAACACGGTGCTCAAGTTGAATGCGTAGTTCATGCCCAGCGTCAAAGCCGAGCGATCGACGCCCTTGTTGGCGTTTGCCAAGGTCACACCGTCATCCTGATAGACCTGTGCCGGGCCGATACCGTTGTGATTGTCGAAGCTGGAGTAGGTCAGCAGGCCACCACCGTTCTTGCTATTGAAGATGTGATCGATACGGACAACGCCCTCCAGGCGCGGGTCAAACTTGTAGGCAACCAGGGCAGACAAACCTGACCACAGAGCGTTGCGGAATGCCCCTGCATCATCATTCGCCGCCGTGATCGAAGCATCCTTCTGACGCCCCCAGCTGGCTTGCCCCTGTACCGTCCAATCACCACGAATGAAGTAGGCATCGAACTCGAACAGGTCCACGCGAGAACTGGAGCTATATGGCAACCCCGTATCTGGATTGACCACCAAGTCACCGTTGACATCGAAGGCTTTGCCGTTATGCGCCTTGCCGTGTACCCCCGCAAAACCAAAGCCCTCGAACTCCCCCTTGGCGTAGTCCACACGGTAAGCCAGCACGGGCGTCTTCTCGTTGGCGTCGCGCTTGCTGGCGTTCATGTTGGCCAGCAGACCCTTGACGATCCACTTGTCGCGGGTCAGCTCCAGGCCGGCACCGGTATAGGCCGTAGGCAGCGTCAGATCAAACAGCAGGTTGTGCGTGACCAGCTTGTTGAGCGTGGGCTGCAGGTACTCGTAACCCGACCAGTCCGGAATATGGCCCGCAATGAAGCGCGTCTGCAGATCGGTCAAGGGAATGGACACCGAGGCTTCATGCAGGATGGAGGCGCTGCCCTCCGACACGGCCTGCGTGCCGCGTTGCGGTGACAGTGTCAGGCGCCAGCGCGAACCACCGTCGGTTTCCTTGACGAAGTCGATGGCGGCGGTCCCCATATAGGAGTCATCGTAGAAGTAGCCGCCGTTGCTGACCGGATTCAGGAATTGAAAACCAGCCTGATGACGACGCTGGTTGTAAATGTAGGTCGGGTCCATATAGCCGCTGACCTTCAAGCCCTTGAACCCCAGCATGTCGCGCGAGTCTTCCAGCGCCTCGGCCTTGACGGCGATGCGGTTGAAATCCTGCTGCTGATCAGGTGTCATGCCCGGCGCTGGCACGTCGGCTTGCTTGCCCGCTTGTGCTTCGATTTTCTTTTCCAGCTCGCTCACGCGGGCCTTCAAGGCGCGCAGCTCGTTGAGCAGATCCTGATTGGTGTCAGCCATGGCCGGCGCGGGAAACGCGGCGCAGACGGCCAAGGCCACGGGCAGAAGGGACCAGGTCAGTTTGTGCTTCATCTTGCTGTGCTCCTTGTATCAAATGCGAATTGCTTGTCTTGTATCTGTCGCCTCAGTTCGAGACAGGCTTCAGGCCGCCCGTGCCGCCTGCGCCATTTCCTGTGACCGACGCCGCTCGGCGCGCGCGAGCATGTAGCTGCCACCCACCACCGCGATCGACACGACGGCGATCACGACTGTGGCCACGGCGTTCACGCTGGGATCCACGCCCAATCGCGCACGCGAGAAGATCACCAACGGCAAGGTGGTCGAGCCCGGCCCGGACAGGAAGGCGGCCAGCACCACGTCGTCCAACGACAGCGTGAAGGTCAGCAACCAGGCTGAGGCCATGGACTGCGCAATCATGGGCAAGGTGATCAGAAAGAAGACCTGCAAGGGCCGCGCGCCCAGATCCTGGGCGGCCTCTTCCAACTGAGGGTTCAAATCCTGCAGGCGCGCCTGGATCACCACCGTGGCATAGGCCATGCCCACCAGCAAGTGCCCCAGCCAGATCGTCATCATGCCGCGCTCGGGATAGCCCAAGGCACGCTGCATCGACACCAGCATCAACAACAAGGACAGACCGATGATGACTTCCGGCATGACCAGCGGCGCATTGATCATGCCGACCATCAAGGTGCGGCCGCCAAAGCGCTTGAACTTGGCCAGCGCCCAGGCCGCCAGGGTGCCCAGCACCACAGCCGATGAGGCCGTGCAGAACGCGATCTTCAGGGACAGCCACAAGCCACTGAGCACTTCGTCGTCATGCACCAGCTTGCTGAACCACTGCAAGGTGAAGCCACCCCACACCGTAGGCAAAGGCGAGTTGTTGAAGGAGTAAGCCACCAGCGCCACGATGGGCAGATAGAGGAAAGCAAACCCGGCGGTCAGCCAGGCCCGCGCAATCCATTGCCCACGCCGCTGGTATGCCGGGATCACAGCCGGCTTGCTCATCGGTGCGCCTCCTGATCGGCCTGCGCCTTGTTGAACAGCGCCAATGGCACCAGGATCAACAAGATCATCACAACCGCCACGCTGGAGGCCATGGGCCAGTCGTTGTTGGCAAAGAACTCGTCCCACAGCACGCGGCCGATCATCAGGGTCTGCGGCCCGCCCAGCAACTCCGGGATCACGAACTCGCCCACACAAGGGATGAACACCAGCATGGAACCAGCCACGATACCGGCGCGAGACAGCGGCACCGTCACCTTCCAGAAAGCGGTCCAGGGTGTCGCCCCCAGATCAGATGCGGCTTCCAGCAAGCGCATGTCCATCTTCGACAGGTTGGCATACAGCGGCAGGATCATGAAGGGCAGATAGGTATAGACCATGCCCAGAACCAGCGAGAACGGCGTGTTCATGTACTGCCCTGGCCCGGGGATCAGGTTGACGGCGATCAGCAGTTGATCGATGTGCAGGGCATCCAGCGCCGATGCCACCCACCCGCCTTCCGTCAGCAGGCCCTTCCACGCATAGACGCGCAGCAGGAAGGAGGTCCAGAACGGCAGCATCACCATCATCAGCAAGGCGGGCTGCACAGCCTTGGCCGCACGCGCCATGAAGTAGGCGAAGGGATAGCCGACCAGCAGGCACAGGGCTGTCGTGATGCCGGCGTACTTCAGGCTGGCCAGGTAGGCCTTGAAGTAGAGATCATCCTGCGTGATGAACAGGTAGTTGCCAAGCTTGACGCGCAACTGCAGGATGCCATCCGTCCAGGTGATCAGATCCTTGAAGACCACTGTTTCCATCTCGGAAACACTGATCTTCACAACGATCAAAAAGGGCAGCATGAAGAACAGCAGCAGCCACAGGTAAGGCACGCCGATCACCGTGCGGCCAGACCAGCTCAGTTTTGGCTTGCGGATGGTGCCCATGCCCGGCCCGCCTTACTGGATCAGCACCACGTGGGCCGAAGGCAGCCACCAGGCGTAGGCCTCGTCGTCCCAGCTCAGGCTGTCATCGGGGTGGCGCTCGGTGTTGCTCTGCGTGACCTTGAGGATGGCACCACTGGGCAACTGCAGGTGGTAGAGCGTGTCACTGCCAAAATAGACCATGTCCTTCACCCGGCCCTTGACCTGGTTGAAGGGCGCAGGCGCCATGTCTTCTTCCTGCTCGGGCGGCTTGCGCGAGATACGGATCTTTTCTGGCCTCAAGGCCACGGTCACGGGCATGCCTGTGTGCCCGGTGATGCCGTGCCCCACCCAGTGGCGCACATCCGGGCAGGTGATCTCGACGTGCGCGGCCTCGTCGACTTCCAGCTCGCCATCCATCAGGTTGACATTGCCGATGAAGTCCGCCACGAAGCGGGTGGAGGGCGTCTCGTAGATCTCGCGTGGTGTGCCCACCTGCTGGATACGGCCCTCGCTCATGACACCGATGCGGCTGGCCATGGCCATGGCCTCTTCCTGATCGTGCGTGACCATCACGCAGGTCACGCCCACGGACTCGATGATGTTGACCAGCTCGATCTGGGTTTCTTCGCGCAGCTTCTTGTCCAGTGCGCCCAGGGGCTCATCCAGCAAGAGCAGCTTGGGCTGCTTGGCCAGGCTGCGTGCCAGGGCCACGCGCTGCTGCTGCCCACCCGACAATTGATGAGGCTTGCGCCTGGCGAACTTGCCCAGTTGCACCAGCTTGAGCATGGCCTCAACCCGCATCGCCACGTCATCTTTGGGCAAGCCCTCACGACGCAGACCGAACGCGATGTTGTCCCACACGCTGAGGTGCGGGAACAGCGCGTACGACTGGAACATCATGTTGATAGGGCGTTGATACGGTGCCAGTTGAGCCTGGTCCTGCCCACCAAGCATGATGCGCCCCGAAGTCGGCAGGTCGAAACCACCCAGCATGCGCAGCAGCGAGGTCTTGCCGCAACCCGAAGGCCCCAGCAAGGCAAAGATCTCGCCCTTGTGAATGTCCAGCGAAATGCCATCGACCGCGCGAAACACGCTGCCGTCCTGACCAGCAAAATCCTTGATCAGCTTGTCAATGCGCAGGAAAGCTTCAGCCTGATCGCCCTCACCCATGCCTTGTCGCCTCCCTGTGCAGACCGTAGCGGCTTACAGGCCGGTCTTGAACGAGGTGTAGATGCGCGTCATCTGACGACGGATGTCGTTGTTGAGCGCATCAGGCTGGGCCATCTTCTTCATCTCGGACTCGGGCGGGAACACGGCCGGGTCATTGGCGATTTCAGGTTTGACAAACTTGCGCGCTGCCAGATTGGGATTGGCGTAGAACACCTTGTTGGTCAAGGACGCGTGCACCTCGGGGCGCATGATGTAGTTCATCCACAGGTGCGCGTTCTCGGGGTGTGGGGCATCGGCCGGGATCACCATGGTGTCCATGAAGACCACGCCGCCCGTCTTGGGTGTCAAGGTCTTGATGTTCTGGCCGGTCTTGCCCTCAATCGCGCGATTCTTGGCGATGTTGATGTCACCCGAATAACCGAAGGCTGCGCAGATCGAACCATTGGCCAGATCGTTGATGTAGCCGGTGGAGCTGAACAGCGTCACATAAGGGCGGATAGCCTTGAGCACAGGTGGCACGGCCTGGTAGTCGGCGATGTTCTTGCTGTAAGCGGGGCGGCCCAGGTAATGCAGGGCAGCCGGCACCACTTCGGTGGCCGAATCCAGGAAGGACACGCCGCAGCTCTTCAAGCGGCTGATGTACTCGGGCTTGAAGACCAGGTCCCAGGCGTTGTCCGGCATGGGCAGATCACCCAGGGCCGCCTTGACCTTGTCCACGTTGATGCCGACCGTGGTGTACCCCCACATCCAGTTGACCATGTACTGGTTGCCTGGATCGAGGCGGGCCAGTTGGGCCATGATGGCTGGGTCGATGTTCTTCAGGTTGGGCAGCTTGGACTTGTCCACCTTCTGCAGCAAGCCACCATCGGCCTGCATCTTGGCCCAGTAGGACGAGGGCACGATGATGTCGTAACCCGTCTTGCCGGCCACCAGCTTGGCGTGCACGATTTCGTTGGAATCGAACACGTCGTAGCGCACCTTGATGCCGTACTCCTTTTCGAAGTTGGCGACCGTGTCTGGCGCAATGTAGTTGGACCAGTTGTAGACGTTGAGCACCTTTTCTTCATCGGCATGGGCCGTGCCCATCGCCGTCAGTGCCAGCACCGTGGCGGCGCACAACGGTTTCAAAAAGGTCTTCACAGTCATCCTAGCGCTCATGGTGTCCAGCTCCTTGAAGTCGTTGGTATTGTCTGCGCATCTTGAACCGAAGTCCAAGCTGATTGCCCCAGGCTTACGCGCGCAGGATCGTATCCCTGAAGCAATTGTTGCGCCAAAAGAACGTTGACAAGAGCGGCCTGAGGCGCCTCATGAACGGCGCCCATTCTTCAAAGTCCCGCGCAGGCAAGTTCGACTCTTGTCATAAAATACACCCCCTCCCAGTACGTTGTTGCTGCGAGCAGATCAAACCAAACACCAGGGATCACCATGAAACACTTCCATGACGCGCTGCCACGCGTGGCTGCTGCCTGCGCGGTGCTGTTGGGCACGGCATCCTGCGACACATGGGCGCAACTCGCCCCGACATCCCCCTCGACCACGGCCTCCGTTCTGACCTCCTTCCCGGACGGTCAACTCAACCATTGGTATGTCTCGCAATCCAGCACGATCGTCGGCGTGGCCGGCGAGTCTGCAGGCGATGACGCTCAAATGGACAATGCCTTTCTGGGCCTGGCCAAACAAAGCATGGCGTCAGTCGCCGGCGAATATGACACCGCATCGGCGTTTGCTGCCGTAGGCGCAACAACGTTGAAGGCTGCAGCCTTTTCAACGACGAGTGATTCGTTTGCTGGCCTCCACTCGATGTCCTACGCCATCGCCGGACTGAGTTACGTCGCCGTCATGGACCAACCAGGCACCGTGACGATGGACCTCCATCTGTCGGGTTTGCTGTACTCGCGCAGTCTGGGCGCCACGGCCGCCATGAATGTCGTGGCCATTGGCTCCGGCGTAGACGACGGCACCCTCGCGAGCCTTGATCTGGCCAGCAACAACCAGGATCTCGATCCGCTGCAGACCATTCGCCTGCTGCCACAGATCAATGAGGCGCACGCTCAGGTCTTCAACGCCATCCACGACGATGCTTTCGACGGCACCTGGACATTCGACAAGAATTTTTCTGTCTCAGCCGAAGGCCAGGCATTCGCTTGCCCGGAAGTGGGGGCAGGCAGAGCCTATTGCGGCAAATACCTTTATGCCTTCAGCCTGGGCCTGGCGACGGCCACGTTGAACAACGCCGATGCCGATTTCGCGCACACATTGACCGTCACCGGATTGCAGCTTCCCGAAGGCGCGACACTGACGTTTGAGAGCGGTGCAGCGATCCCCGTCAGCACCAGCGCTGTACCTGAGGCATCCACCCTTGCCATGAGCCTGATCGGCCTGTGCCTGCTGGCTGGTGTCACAACCCGCCGACGCCAACGAGCCTGATCGGATCGATCACCAAACAGTATCAGCCGCCTTGCCTGGCGTCAAATCCAGCCTCTGGCCTGAAGGTCAGCCCAGGTCAGGTCCAGGCAGTGCCGGATCACGGCCATCAGCTCATCCACCTGGGCGCGCGTCATCACCAGGGGCGGCGCGATGATCATCCGGTCGCCCACGGCCCGCATGATCAGCCCATTGCCAAAGCAATGACCGCGGCAGACCATGCCCACCGATTTGTCTGACGCGAACGCTTCGGCAGGTTGATCGCCTTGCGCCTTGCGCCTCACCAGCCGGATCGCGCCCATCAATCCACATGTCTCGGCCTCGCCCACCAGGGGATGCGCAGCCAGGGCCGCAAATTGCGCCGCCAGATACGGGCCGGTGTCATCGTGCACACGCTGCACCAGGCCCTGTTCTTCGATCAGTTGCAGGTTGGCCAGGGCCACGGCGCAAGCCACCGGGTGGCCGCTGTAGGTGTAGCCGTGCGCAAACTCGCCGCCCTGCTCGATCAGGACCTTGGCCACACGCTCGCCTACCAACACACCGCCCAGCGGGATGTAGCCCGATGTCACGCCCTTGGCAAAGGTGATGAGGTCAGGCTTGTAGCCAAAGCGCTCGCAGCCGAACCAGTGGCCCGTGCGCCCGAAGCCGCAGATCACCTCATCAGATACGAGCAGGATGCCGTATTGATCGCAGATGCGCTGGATCTCGGGCCAATAGGTGTCGGGCGGGATGATGACGCCGCCCGCGCCCTGCACAGGCTCGCCGATGAAGGCAGCCACCTTGTCAGAGCCCACCTCCAGGATCTTGGCTTCCAGCCAGGAAGCTGCGCGCTTGCCGAAGTCGTCCTTGCTTTCACCGGGGCGGCCGTGCTGCGCGTAGTAGGGCTGGTCGATGTGGGTGATGCCGGGAATCGGCAGACCGCCTTGGGCGTGCATGTCCGTCATGCCGCCCAGGGAGGCGCCCGCCATGGTCGAGCCGTGATACGCGTTGAAGCGGCTGATGATGGTGTGGCGCTGAGGCTGACCGAGCAGATCCCAATAGCGGCGTACCAGGCGCACGATGGTGTCATTGCCTTCCGAGCCAGATCCCGTGAAGAACACATGCTCGAAGCCTGGCGGGCTGAGCTGGGCCAGCTTGTGCGCCAGCGCGATGGCGGGTGGCGTGGTCGTCTGGAAAAAGGAGTTGTAAAACGGCAGTGTGGTGAGCTGCTGCGTGGCCGCGTCGATCAAGGCCTTCTGGCCGTAACCCACGTTCACGCACCACAGGCCGCTCATGGCATCAAACAGCTTGAGGCCCTCGCTGTCCCACAGGTAGATATTGTCTGCCTTGGTGATGATGCGGCTGCCTTTGGCGGCCAGGGCTTTGAAGTCGGTGAAGGGGTGCAGGAAGTGAGCGGCGTCCATCGCCTGCCATTCGGCCGTGCTGTGTTCGAAAGTGGGGCTCATGGTGGGGTCCTTCTTGTCGTTATGCGGGTGTCTTGATCGTGGGCTTGATCTCACTCGGAATCACACATGCAGCAACAGGTGCTCGCGCTCCCAGGGCGAGATCACTTTCATGAACTCGGCATGTTCGACTTCCTTGATCTCCGTGTACACGGTGATGAAGTCCTGCCCCAGCACCTCGGCCAGATCGGCTTCGTCACGCAGCAGGTTGACGGCCTCACCCAGGCTGCGCGGCAACTGGTAATCGCCCAGGTAGGCATCGCCACGGCACTCGGGCGAAGGCTCGATCTGCTTGGTGATGCCCAGGTAGCCGCAGGCCAGGGTGGCGGCCATCGCCACATACGGGTTGGCATCCGAGCCCACCACGCGGTTTTCGATGCGGCGCGCAGCCGGCGTGGCCACGGGCGAGCGGATGCCCACCGTGCGGTTGTCCGTGCCCCACTGGATGTTGATGGGCGCGGCATTGGAGCGCACCAGGCGGCGGTAGCTGTTCACATACGGCGCGAACAGGGCCATGGCCGAAGGGATATAGCGCTGCAGGCCGCCGATGAACCAGTAGAACGCCTTGGATGGGCTGCCATCCGGGTTGCTGAAGATGTTCTGCCCGGTGGCCTTGTCCACCACACTCTGGTGGATGTGCATGGCGCTGCCTGGCTCGTTGGCCATGGGCTTGGCCATGAATGTGGCGTACATCTCATGGCGCAGCGCCGCTTCACGGATGGTGCGCTTGAAGAAGAACACCTCATCGGCCAGGCCCAGCGGGTGATCGTGGAAGAAGTTGATCTCCATCTGCCCGGCACCCACTTCGTGGATCAGGGTGTCCACGTTGAGCTCCATCTTGTCGCAGTAGTCGTAGATGTCCTCGAACAGCGGGTCGAACTCGTTGACCGCGTCGATCGAATAGGCCTGACGGGATGTTTCCGCTCTGCCGCTGCGGCCCTTCGGGGGTTTGAGCGGCATGTTTGGATCCACGCTGCGCTCGATCAGGTAGAACTCCAACTCCGGCGCCACCACGGGTGACCAGCCCAGATCGTCATACAACTGGCACACGCGCTTGAGCACGGAGCGCGGCGCGTAGGGAATCAGCTTGCCTTCGCGGTCATAACAGTCGTGGATGACCTGCGCGGTGGGGTCAGTCGCCCAGGGCACGATGCGCACAGTGGCCGGGTCGGGCTGCAGGTGCATGTCCCGATCGGTGGGGGTGATCACGTCGTAGTAAGGCCCGCTGGCCGGGAACTCACCGGTTACCCCGATGGCCACGATGCCTTCTGGCAAGCGCATGCCGCGGTCTTCGGTGAACTTCTCGCGCGGCAGGATCTTGCCGCGCGCCACGCCGGTCAGGTCAGGCACGAGACATTCGATCTCGGTGACACGCCGCTCGTTGAGCCATTGCTCCAGTTCGCTGAAGCTGCCTGGTAACTTGCTTTGCATGTCATCACCTAAGTTCTTGGTTGGACTGGGTTGAACTACCGTCTTTCGGGGTGCGGCACACGCTCGACGTAGTCTGGCGAAGCGCCCGAGGGCGACAAGCGCACAGACTGGTAAGCGGCACACGCCGATCCGAAAGCCTTGAAGATGCGTTGCGACACCGGGTTGCTGGCGGCCTGCCATTCCGGGTGCCATTGCAGGCACAGGTTGAAGCCGCCGCGCACCGATTCGGTGTCATCGGACATGGGATGCCAGGAGAAGGCCTCGACCACGCCATCGGGCGCCAGCGCCTCGATGCGCGCGCCATCAGCCAGGCGTTTGACACCTTGGCCATGCAGGCTGTTGACCATGAATTCACCGCCCTGGATCACGGGCTCGGCCATGCTCTGCAAGGCCTTGTCCAGCAAACCACCATGGATCAGCTTGACCGGATGGGCCAGGCCATATTCTTCATCCACGGGCTTGCTGCTGTCGCCGCGATGGTCCATCAGATCAGGTTCGGCGTGCACAGCCTGATGCAGGGATCCGCCCAAGGCCACGTTGACTTCCTGGAAACCCCGACAAATGCCCAGCAAGGGCATGCCACGGCGCAAGGCCAAACGGATCATGGGCAAGGTCCACGCGTCACGTTCGGGATCAAGCGGCAGGGATTCGTCCAGCACGTCCTCGCCGAAGTGGCTGGGGTGCACATTGGAGGGCGAGCCTGTCAGCAAGATACCGCTGGCCAGATCCAGCAAAGCGGGCAACTCATCGGCTTGCGCAGCAGGCACCACCAAGGGGACACACCCAGCCATGCGCACCGCATCGATGTACTTTTTGCCCGCGACATGGAAGGGATGACGCCCGAGAATGCGCTGGCACGCGGGCACCAGCACAAGGGGCGGGTGAATCTGGTTTGCACTCATGATGCCACTCGCTGCAAACAGTGTGCCAAAGCCGTTACAAGTGTCAACGGGGGCGGACGCGCGGTGTTGTCAAAGCCGTGAAATCGGGCCGGCGACAAGTACTTGCAAGCCCTAACATTTACTTTCACATTCATGCCTCCCAGCGGGCCCCCATGCGGGGGTAGGGCTCATCCAGCCGGATCCTTTTGCGATAAGTTCCCAGGCTCGGGTGACATGGCTTCGCATGCCTTGCGCCCTATAAAGAAAATTCTGGGATGGAAGCATGACCGACCTCTCCGGCATCCAATCTGCATTGGCCGGTGCCGCGCACAACCTCATCGACAGCCTGCTGGGCGATCTGCTCAGCTTTGGGCCGAATCAGCACACCCGCCTGCTGCGCCTGCACACCCCCTTGGGCAGCGACGTGCTGCTGGCTGAACGCGCGCAGATCACCGAAGGCATTGGCCCGCGTCAAACGCAGCCCGCTTACGCCATCGACCTGCTGGCCTTGAGCACCAAGGCCGACATCCAGCCCACTGACCTCATCGGCCAACCCGTGCTGCTGGAACTGCTCACAGCCAACAGCACCACGCAATTGCGCCCCTTCCACGGCCATGTACTCGCGTTTGAACTGCTGGGCTCTGACGGAGGCTACGCCCGCTACCGCCTGCAAATTGGCGCCTGGCTGGATTTTCTGCGCCACCGCACCGATGCCTGGATCTTTCAGGACCAAAGCGTGGTCGAGATCACCGAGAGCATCTTTGCCGACTATGCCGCCCAAGGGGCCCTGCAGCCCAAATGGCGCTGGGATCTCAAGGACGCGGCCGCCTACCCCAAGCTGAGCACGCTCAGCCAGCACGCCGAGTCGGACTTCGATTTCCTGCAACGTCTGTGGGCCGCCAACGGCTTGTTCTGCTGGTTCGAGCACAGCGGCGATGCTGCTGACACCAGCACCCTGGGCAGCCACACCTTGGTGATCGCGGACCATAACGGCGCCTTCCAGCCCAATGCACAGCCACGCATTCGCTTCACGCAGGCCGGTGCCGTGATGAAAGAAGACAGCATCACGCGCTGGCATGGCGTGCGCCGCGTGGGCGCCAGCACCCTGCATACCGCCAGCTTTGATTACCGCTCGGTGAGCAACCACAGCGGCAGCGCTGATGTCGATGCCGGGCACGATCAACCCATGCCGCCGGTCCACGCCGATCAACCTGGCGCCTACGCTTTCGAAACGCCAGAAGAAGCGCAACGCCTGGCCACGGTTTACCTGCAATCGCTCGAAGCCCGCCGCAAGCAGTTCGAAGGGCGAGGCACCGTGCGCACGCTGGCGCCAGCCACCACCTTCACGCTGGCCGACCACAGCGAGCACGATCTCGACTTGCTGAACCTGGGTGGCGATACCAGCCAATTCGTTGTGCTCAATGTGGTGCACCGGGCCCGCAACAACATGAGCGCCGACGCCAAGGCCGGCTTGCAACAACTGCTGGGCGGTGCTGAACACTTGCTGGGCGGCGAACACGCGCCCGGCCAAGGCCGTGCTGCGGGCAACACCAGCACCGAGCCCCTGTACGAAGCCCGCTTCGAGGCCCAGCGTGCCGCCATTGCCGTGCGCCCCGCCCTGACGGACGACAGCGGCGCCCTGCTCCACCCCAAGCCCACCGTGTGGGGCACGCAAACCGCCTTGGTCGTGGGCCTGGATGGCCCCATCCATACCGACCGCGATGGCCGCGTCAAAGTGCAGTTTCACTGGCAGCGCGGCGCAGGCAGCAGCCACCGACTGGATCACAACGCAGGCGACAACGCCCCCGCATCAGACGCCTCCGGCACCTGGGTGCGCGTGGCACAGGATTGGGCTGGCGCCAACTGGGGCAGCGCCTTCATCCCTCGCCTGGGGCAGGAAGTGGTCATCGCCTTCGTGGAAGGCGACATCGACCGCCCCGTAGTCGTCGGCGCAGCCTACAACGGCCAGGGCAGCGACAACGCCCAAGGCAATGTGGTGGCTGGCGGCGCCGCCAATGCCACAGGCAATGCGGCAGCGTGGTTTCCCGGTTCGACCCGCCAAGGCGAGCAGGAAGGCCATGCCCACAACGCCACCTTGAGCGGCTTCAAGAGCCAGAGCCTGGATGCATCTCAAGCCGGCGGCGGCGCCTACAACCAGCTCGTGCTGGACGACACCCCAGGCCAAGGCCGCGTGCTGGCTCACACAACCCAAAGCCAGACCTGGCTGCAAATCGGCCACCTGCTGCAACAGAACGACAACCAGCGCCTGGCCCAACGTGGCCATGGCCTGGAGCTGCACACCCAGGCCTGGGGCGCCCTGCGCGCTGGCAGCGGAATGCACCTGAGCACCCATGCACGCCGTGGCGGCACCTCGTCCACGCAAGGACAGCCCACCAACACGCGAGAAGCGCAAAGCCAGTTGCAAAGCCACGCTGAATTGGTCAAGGCCCTGAGCGAGAACGCGCAAACACAACTGGCCAAGCTACCCAATGAAGCCGCACCAGACAAGCTTCCGGTGCAACTCGCCATGCAGGCTACTGTCACGGCGCTCAAGGGCACCGAATCATCCGGCGGTGAATCCGGCAACGCCAACGAGGATGGCGGCGAAGTGATCGCCATCGACGGTGGTCACGGCAGCATCCCTGCCATGGATCGGCCTGATCTGCTCCTGAGCGCCGCGGCTGACATCAGCAGCGCCACACCGGCGCACAGCGTCCTCAGCGCGGGCCAGAACACCACCGTAACCGCCGGCCAGGACACCAACCTGCTGAGCCAACGCCACGCAGCCTGGGCCGTGAAAGACGGCATCAGCCTGTTCACACGCGGCGAAGCCAAAGACGGCCAGCGCGCCGTGCAGGACGTGGGCATGAAACTGCACGCTGCCAGTGGCAATGTGAACGTGCAAGCGCAGAGCGACGCCTTCACGCTTACCGCTGAGAAGGCCGTGGACATTCAATCCACGGCAGCCAACATCACCATCAGCGCACCCGAGAAGATCCTGCTCAATGGGGGCGGGGGCTATATCAAGATCGAGGGCGGCAATATTGAAGTGGGCACCAGTGGGAATGCGAGTTTCCTGGCTTCGATGAAGGAGTTGACGGGGGGAGGGAGTGCCAGCGCCCCAACTATCGCATTTCCTCATACGGAGCACGATGGCCAACTGGCACTTCGTAGAAGCGATGGGCGAGCCTTCGCTGGCGCAAAAGTCAAAATTTACAGAGAGGACGGCTCCACCTCTGTGGCGACACTAGATAGCAGGGGGCGCATACCGCGAATCGACACGGGTACGCAAATGGAGTCTATTCAAGTGCGCCTGATAGACCACGAGACTTGGCACATCGACGAAGACTTTCAAGCGGCGTCAACCAACGCCCCCTGCTGCGCCCACGAACATGACGATGACGACGATGAACTGGTTCAGTATTTTGAAGTCGTCAACGCAAACACCGGGGAACCCATTCAAGGCATGAAATACAAGCTTTTAGATGGGGACACACCCTTGATAGATGGTGCTGTCATGCAAAGGGGGCAAACCATTCAAATGCCGATCAATCAACATCCCGACGAACTGACTATTGTCATGTGGCAATAAAGTGAACGGCCATCATCATGAGCGACAACATTGACGAACAAACAAGGTTGCTGGCCGCAACCGCATACGGCGAGGCAGGTATCAAGGATGTTGAAAACGAAATAGGCGCCATTGCTTGGGCGATCGCCAATCGCTGCCGATTGTGGAACAACTGCACCGTCAAGGAGATTTTGACCAAGGATCCACACTACGCATACGCGGCCGCAAATAGAGTTGAACGATTCCGACTCTTGATGGATGCCAGCCCGGAAAAAATAGCAACATCTAGCGGAATGTCTCTGGCCTTGATTTACGCAAAAAAGGCGCTTTCAAATACAGGCACAGACTTGGCAAACGGTGGTTTATGGTGGGATGGGAACGACTTCGGGACAAACCCGGACCATGACAAGCGCCGCAAAGGCTTCAGGTACGGCTCACCCGCACATAATATTTTCTCCGTTCCCGAAAACCCAATTGCCTGCATCACCTACTGGAAGGTCATCAACAAGAAGACTGGCCAAGAAGTCAACAGCAAAGAACGCGGCAGATACGACCACGTATATATTTCTACGGCGGCTTATGGGGAGAGCATATTCTGGAAATATGCACCCGAGTACATCAAGGCTACGGGCGCCAAGGAGTACCGATGAGAAAACTTGTACTACCCATCCTGCTAAGCGCTATTGGACAGACCACCTACGCCGAACCGCCTCACTTCAAAGATCATCAGGCCTTATACACTTATGTTGCAAAAACAGAAGGTTATATTGAAGCGTTTTCCGAGCTTGATCAACCCAAATCGAACGTAGACATCACCAGTATCCAACCAGCGTTGCCCACAACTATTTGGGGGAAGGCTTCCATCAAAGAAGATGGCGTGATCATCGGAAG
Source organism: Aquabacterium sp. (assembly GCF_004297345.1). Taxonomy (GTDB): domain Bacteria; phylum Pseudomonadota; class Gammaproteobacteria; order Burkholderiales; family Burkholderiaceae_C; genus Aquabacterium. The sequence continues at coordinate 15,405 of NZ_SCTN01000558.1, forward strand.
CAAGAGATACGCGTTCCTGAGCGCCAAGGACTGGCCACCGTCTTCAGCGACAGGGCCATTCAAGCTTGACCTGCAACTCACAAGAGTCTTTCTTGATCAGTCTGGCAGGCGAATGTGCCTGCAATCTTCCCTTGGTGGAAATGGGGGATGGGCCAGATGGCGAAACATTGCCGTCATTGAAATAAATGCTGCAGGAAAGCCCGTCATTCACAAATGGTCCGCCATGTATGCCAGCTGCAATGGCATTTTCTTTAAAGACAAACAACTTGTCATAGGCACCCTGTGGCACCACCATTTGTCAGAAAACGACTTCACTTCCATGAAGTTGGATCTCCGCAATGCGTGGGAAGGAGTGCTCCAAGCACGATATGAGTTGAATCTATCGACTCCGGGCAATGCCTTTGACTTTGTTGCATTCAAAAAATAAACATGGCCACGACAAAAGCGAAAACACCGCCGCCACCCCCTGCGGAACACCATATACAGTTTCTCCTAACTGAACACAATACCAGCCCCATCACCGAAGGTCGGAAGTACAAGATTTCCTGGACAGACCAAGGCGAGAAAGCCTTACAAGAACAATCAGGCACATCGAATTCCAATGGGTTAACAAATTTAATCAAAACAAAGGGCCGTGTACCCATCACCTTGGAAATTGCACCACCTGACAGCTCAGACTGCAAGGTCGTTGGCACCGCATTTTCCAAACCGCTGGACATCAAGCCTACAACAAGAGTATCGCTAGGGGTAACTGCCACCACGACAACGGCACCCAAAGCCGCCAACAAGTGCGAAGTCATTGACGTACGAGAAGGTAAGCAGCGTATTCAATACGTCATCAACAACATCACGACACAGGGGAACAAGTTATTAGATTTGCCGTATCTAATAATAGACGTGGACAAATTAGAACCAATCTCAGAAAAGGCGAATGACAGCGCGCCAAAAAAAATGGCAGGCGACTCCTCACAAGTCAAAACGGTGGCAGTCAATTGTGATGGCATCAAAAATATTGGCCTGGTGCTAGGCAACGCCACAGACGATCCTGCATTTTGGAAGAAGAATGCAGACGAGCTTGTCCTCTATCGAGTAACACCAAAAGAAGATGGCCTGACGACAGTCGTGATCAAGGAAATGGCGGCCCCTCGGCAAGAAATGTTTGCCGAAGATACCAAGCCGAAGGACTTCAAAGCGACACTGTCCGGATCGGTGTGGTCAAGAATTACAAGAAAATATGACATCGCCGATGCGAAGAAAATATTGAGCGGTAAAACAAAAATTTGTACAAACAAGCCAACCACGGTTCAAATTGAGTACGCCGCAAAAAAATCAATAATCTCCGCAAATCAAGCAGCCGAACTACTGAAACAAGCAAAAAGCCCCACACAACCGAAGGAAAGGCTCACACTTGAATTCGAGTGCACCTGGGAAGAACTGCTCACCCCTATATATACAGGCGATATCTCAGACCCGCCCCCACCAGAAAACAAGATAACAAAAAAAATAGACCAAAAGACAAAGAAGGAAACGCAGACGCCGCAATACACAGACGAAGAATACAAAGAAAAGCTCAATCAACATGCGAAATCAATGTCTCAGGGGCAGGGTTACATTCACATCCCTCAACTGGACTTGACTATTCGACTGGATGGCGGCGCCACGCAAAATGCGTTCAACGTAACAGGCCTGAGCAAAGCTGATGTGTTGAAGCGAACTCATCCATACGCATACCTTGTATTGATAGAAGCGGCAAACACTCTTTCCATACATGAGTACTTATTGTCTAGCACGTGGCGCCCAATGATCGGCTCCGCATTACATAAACTTGGCGATGCGATTGACATCACAAGAATAGACAGCAAGGACTCAACAGATGGAAGCTTCTCTTATAAAGGCAGCACAACAAACGCTCTTGCCACCCGCTTCTCGGAGTTCGTGATTAATCACAGATATAGCGTGGCAAAGCAGTTATATTACATAGGTGATGCCTACAACGCATCCAGTAGTGCCGACGCAAGTCATGACGACCATTTGCACTTTACCGTAGATAGATTGAAACCGCCAGCGGATTGCGACAAATGAATGCCCTAACATTGCTAGTCACCTCGACCTCCATCTGTGCGCTAATTTCATTTAACTCCTTCGCCCAGGCGACTGAATTCGGCATATCAACAAGGGACGAAGATCGCAATTGTTACGTATTCCCAACCCTGCCCCATGTTGATCTGCTCAAAAAAATTGACCCGACCCAACCTGCCATTGAGTCGAATTTAATTTCGATCGGGAAGGATGAGCTTCCAGCCTATCAGGCCATCGCGCTAGACAAGCGCGCATGCCAACAAAATGAACTCGACTCAAATCAAAAATACATCAAGCATATAGGAAACACCTGGACGCTTGCAAGCCACTTCATTCAGGAATCAGAGCTTGACAGAATAGACACATGGAACACGCGCTATCTATTCAGATTGACCGACCCAATATATAGAGGAACAATTGAACTCAGCAAAAGGGAGCGCGAAATCGAGGCATCCCGTTCGGAAATAGATGCTTTTCAAAAGAAGAAAATTATTGCCTCAACAATAATTTTCACAAAAAATGGCGGCATATACATACCCGAAACGAAAAGCCTATGGAAAATGCAACTAACCCCTCACAACAAAATAGTTGCAATTGACCTCAGCAAAAAATACCTGCCCGTTATTCTCGACCTTACCCCTCATTGCGAACGGACACAGAGCGAAGTAATTTGCAAAATAAATGAAGGCAAAGAAACGCTGAAAGATTCAAATGCGCTCGTCGTTACAGCCACATCAAACTCACCCAAACCGGCAAAATTTGTTGTTGGCGTCGTTGGGCGAAATTACATATCCATAAATCACAGACCATTCAGTGCACACGCAACCGAAACCAGATCCGATTTGGTAATTGCGCCGACCATGACTTCACCGATACGTCCCCTTTTCTTTGAAAGAAAAGTACTGTTCACCAGTGATGCCAAGCCGAACGTGAATGGGAGATATCGCTCCTCCGACTTGCTCAACGAACGGATATGTGTCGCAGATTGCCCGAATCACATTAAATTGCAAGCAGACAGCGAACATCGCGATTGACGCGGATGCGCCATATCGCCCTCCCTGCAATTAAACAGATAGGATTTGCACCCATCGCCGTGATGGGCGCAAACACTTGGCCAACGGTGCGCAAGTTATTGCCGACCTCGGCACATGTCAACCTGAGGGCACGCGCGCTATCTACCGCTGGCCCTGAGGACCAGGGCCGATACCTAGCCTAGCCGGCCACGTCATACCACTGAGCCTTTTCCTGCCCATCAAGACATTCAGGGGCGATCCGTATAAAGTGTACCTATACTATATTTTGCCTGGAGAATCTGGATGCACATCCAACTGAGGGCACTTGGTTTTTTGGCTGTCATGCTTATCGCCTTGCCTACAGCGGCATGGGAGCATGAAGAAGGACTACCCGCCCCATCCATTCAAGCCACCTCAAAAAATGTCATCACGGCAAACTCAATCAGAAGTGAAATACATGGCCCGCATGTCAATATCACTTACGAATTGAACAATGTGAGCAACCACACAGTCGAAACGACATTAAGCACGTATTCGGAGCCATACCAATGGCAAGGCTATTCCTCCGACTACCCTAGCCTGCACTTCCCCGAATTCACCATCCGCCTGAACGGTTCGAAATTAAATAAAAACGTATCGACATATGCCTGGCTGAATGGCAAGGACATCACATCAAAACTCAAATCAGCAAGCATAGATCCTTATCTCATCAGTCTGCCAGAGGCAGCTCAGCCGACATCGACGCTCAAAAAGAAGCGTGCGTCGGCGTGGTTGATGTCGACTGCATTCCAGATACGGGAAGATATGGCCATACCAAAATGGCTCATACAGCAAAATTCCTCATGGAGCATTAAATTACCGGCGCAATCCGCTTCAATCGTTTCGATTGACTACGATGCACGGCCGGCGACCCGAGAAGTGGCTGTCAATAGCCCTGACTTTGCTTCAGTTATCTATCGACACTGCAACGAACCGACAAAAATAAAGCAAATACTAGCTTCGGATCCTGGCAGGAGCATGGATGCCGTCAGGATATCCGAATATGTTTTGCCTCTGCAATTTGGCGATGTACCACTCCCTGCCGCACAAATCAGAGTCCAAACCATACCATCGAGTAATGGTTTGGAATCCTTGGTCACACTCAGCTGCGGCCCCGAAGACGCCAGCATTGAGGGCGCGCCCAACGTGCCTTGGACGAATGCAGGGCACAAAAACATGCTGAGGATTCTATCCATTACGGCGCAAAGAAAGTAACTCATGTCGCCCACCGCCATCATCAAGAAAAATAGCAAGCTCACTCCCGTCGCGAACCAAGGCGGCGAAAAGATCACCGCCTGCTTTCCAGACTGGTTTGACAGGGCAAAGCGGTACAAGGTGATGAATGCTTCACGCATTTCAGAAAATCTGGACTTTTCCGGCGACGATCTCAATTTCTTTGCACGCGTGCTGTACGCCGAGTCTTCGGGCACAGTACGCTGCCCGGACGCGGGCACTCGGCTTGAAGAAAAGCTCGCAATAATTCACGTCACCTATTTTCGAATCAATCGAAAGGGGTACCCAAACAGCAGATATATTGCTTCCAATTTCACAGATGTCTGCAAGGCTCCCGGACAGTTCGAAACCGTATTTGCCTCCAATGCAAAATTCGACAATTCAGGCACGACACTCTGCAACAAGCTAAATGAAGCGGATTGCGCGAACCTCAACGAGTCGTTGCACGCCATCAAGTCATTCATTGAGAATGGCCCAAATTTCAATAAATACCCATACGACACCTTCCTTCAGGGGCAAGGGCGAAAAGGATGGACAAGAATCGGCGGGACCGATTTCAAATTATTTGATGGCAACAAGGAAGCCATGCAAAAGGAAATGGGAGAGTAAAGTGAGCAAGCAAGCAATACCACTAAGGCCCACAATCCTTCTGCTCACCCTGCTCATCTCCCCCTGTTTTGCGAAAAGTGCCCCGCTTAATTTAGGCAACACCGCTGTGCAAATCATCGAAAGGGATGGATCGCAAAGCGATAAACTGGTAATCAAAGCCAAGGATCGATCGTATGCGCTTGATTTGAATCGCAGCGCAGGCGTCAGAGGCGTGGCCAGCCTGACGGCTGATGGAGTCCTTATCGCAGGCCCCTATGTGCTGGATACCCGTCAAGGTAAACTGGTCAGACGCAGCCAGGAAGGTTATTTCGCAGCATCCCCGCAGCTGGATGCCCAGATTCGAGGCCAGCAAATTGCCCTTAGAGCAGGCGCTCGACATTGGCATTGCCCGCTTCCCTTCCCACCCATTGAGCCTCGCGGCATCGCCGCACGCGCCAATGTGCGCACAGGGCTAGATGTGCTTGTCTTTGGCGCCCACAAGGACAGCGAGAGCGGTATCACCGTGGTCCACCCAATGATGCTCAACTTGCTGAGTTGCCATGTCCAGCAGCCGACTAAACCGCTGGATTTTGATCACAGCATGATTGTCCCGCAAGCCAACAAAGGCGGATGGTGGGCATACAGCGTTTCTGAGCCCAAACTTGCGCTGTCATCCGATGGCATCAACTGGCGCTATCCATCACTTCCGGCTCACGTAAGATCCCTGCTATCCGCCTTTGTTGACGAGCAGGGCGCTACATGGATCGCCACCTCCGTCGTCGGGCATGACGATGACTTGCACCTGTACCGACAGGCAATGGGCTCCGAGGAATGGCTAGCGGTACAAACAGACGAAAGAAGCGTTCCGCCCGATTGGCTGGAAGGGCGCTTGCTGCTGATCAGTGATCCCCGCCCCTAACAGGCCCGACCGCCATGTCACACCGTGACGGCTTGGCAAGCCTGGCTCAAGCCAGCATGCCTTCTAGAGCATGGCCACCTTCAACGCATCAACGACAAAAAGGCCGCTGATTGCGGCCTCATTGACTCTGCGTAAACGCGCAACTCAGTGCGAATTGCGAGCAGGTGGCTGATAGCCGCTACGTTCGATATGACGGAAGGTGATGCGACCCTTGGTCAGGTCGTAAGGGGAGAGTTCCAGAGAAACCTTGTCACCCGCCAGGATGCGGATGTGGTTCTTCTTCATCTTGCCCGACGAGTACGCCACGAGTTGGTGGCCGTTCTCCAGCGTGACGCGGAAACGGGAATCAGGCAGAACTTCGTCTACCACGCCATTCATTTCGATGAGTTCTTCCTTGGCCATGGCCAACTCCATCAGATTGCTTGCTTGAGGACAGGGGCGATGCCGTCCTTCCTCAACCTGGGACGATACCGGGCGTCAAGCACGGCTGTGCTCTGAAACGGAGTATCGTAACACGCCGCTTGACCCGTCATCATCACGCGACGGCAACGATCTGGCTCAAACCACCGCCATTCAACCCGAACGTCGGTTCATCGCACTAAAAAGGTTGCGGCCAACTTCCGTCAGGCGCAAGCCACCGCCGGCCCATTCCAGC
>NZ_SCTN01000577.1 GCF_004297345.1 Aquabacterium sp.
AAGCGATTTCTGCGGGTAGTCGAGGACATGCGTACACGTATCATTTCTGATCAGGTAGTTGTACGATGGCGCACCGATCGTTTGCTTGCACATCGAAGACCATATTGTATTTCGCGGGGCCTGGGTGTGACCAGGCAGTTGGATCATGTTACCAACAAGACCATACATGACAGACGGCGTAACTTCCGCGTACGAATACGACATTGCTCCACCTCGCAGCATCGATATCTCAGCAACCTCCGCAGACGCCGCATCAATTGCGCGGATGGCAACTGATTCACCGCTCTCCGGTGAAGCATGGCGATCGATGACGTATCGCATAAATCGTCCCGGGTCACAGTTGATCCATATCTCATTGTCAACGTCATCGTATATAACGGACACGTCCGTAGCGTTGCCGGAGCTGAGGCGCAAGCGCACGGCGCATAGAAATCGGTCAATGTCGCCACAGACAACGCCGACGGCAGCACCGTTCACAAGGACGAACACCTTGCGCGGATGCATTACGCGCATGGCGGCACAATCTGTCTGGATGTCAGGTGCATCACTGATCATCTGTCGTGCAGTTACGGTCGGGAATCTGCGCGACACAAAGGCGAGCAACGCAAGATTGAGCACAATACCCGCCGTAGCTCCGTCGGGTGTCTCTGTCGCACACAGAAAGCCAAAATGTGACGTCGGAAGCTGCCGAATGCGCGAGTTCTTCGCTTCGCGACCGACCGGGATCACGACTCGTTGGATATGCGATATCATGGCCGCGTACGATTGGCGCGAGAGCACCTGGCTGACGCCCTGTCGCGTATAATTTGCCTTCCTGGGCCCCCATGGACCAGATTGAAAGCAGTGAACAATATGCACAGTGATGTTGTTCTTCGATTGGAAGAAGGCACGTATATCCGGATAATCTTTTCCTTTCACGTACTGTTGGATGACCTTGATCATGCGCTTGAAGTACGTCTGGAAGAGATCGTAGCACAGGATCGCGGGATCGTCGACGCGCTTGTTGGACAAGTTGTCCTTGGAATCGACGCTTCGTTTACCGGTAGCGACCAGAACAAGCTTCCGAAGCATCTGGCCGAGGATCACAGCCTTGTGCTCGCGCGACGATATAGATCCCATATGCGGGAGAATCTCGTTGTCAATAATGTCGCGGGCTGCTGCCGTGCGAAGCGGACACGCAACGAACGACTCTCTATCGCAAGCTGCGTTACCTTTACGCGCGCGCTTCTTTGGCGGACACGCGGATGCGCTGTCCGCGGCTGTGGCAGGAGTTCCAGTACGCGGTTTCGATATAACGTTCCCCAACATTCCCAGCGCAACATCTGCGCTCTCGATTGTTGTCATCTCGCGTTTGATACGTCGACTTTCGCGGCATTCGCCAAGCCCGCAGATCCAATCAACATCCGATGGCTCAAATCCCATGGCTCTGAACAAGAGACCAGCAGAAATAAGCCCAGTGAAGAACGGTATAACGAATCCCGCGACACACGAGTCGTCCATTGACACTGTATGAGCCTGAACGAGGACAGAATGCGCCGTTTCTTCAGACATGGAGCGCATCTCGACGAGATAATACAAGTTCTTGAACTTAAGAACGAGCGCACGATTGTAACAGCCCCTCATCTGGTTCGTTGGAACGCGTTCCTTTTTTGCGATAAAGTACCCGCCAGGATCGCGAGGACATTCACCGAGTGCAGTCCGCTCAACATCGTTCAGTTGATACAATCGGCACCTGCTCGATCGCAGCATGATTGGAAGGCGACATATCGGCACCCTGAAGTACGTCTGCACGGTCTCTCGCTTCGTAACTGGGTTGGTAACCACCTCAGTCATGTTCATCGATACAAGCGCGTCGTACACCAGCGCGTTCGTGCGAGCTTCCATAGGCGTCATTACAACGTTGTCGACATACACATCATCGTGAATCGTGAGGCGATAGCCAGGAAGCGAGATCGGCGATTCCGACCGAACGATCTGTTGCAACCCGTGATCGATGAAGTGATCAAAGTTCAGAATCGATCGGGCGGCAATGCCGCGCTCGAGATACTCACGGACGAATTCCATTATCAATATATCGTACAGCTAGGAAGGCTATTTTCAGAAACAACGATTTGGCAACACGCTGACGCAAAATGATATCGCGCGCAGTTGTCGCGGCTGTCAATAAATGGGGTTTGAAGAATGCCAACAAATAGCTCACGTATATAGACTGGTACGAGACAATACTCGCGTGATCGACCCACGAACAAAACACGACGTGCTCCAGTTCATCCAACACCTTCTTGCAAACGATGGCATAATCAGTCCTGAACGCGATCGCGCAAGGATGCAGGTGTTGGAACAAATCAAGGACATCCTCGAGCACAATAAATATCGCCGCATGTCAGAGGAGCGTTTTCGCGAGTACGACGCGATATTGGAACGCCTCCTGGTTGCTGCTAAGCAGGAAACAGCGAGGACGCGCAGACGAACGCGCTCGATGAGTGGCTATCAAGGTATAATGGCGAGGCCGCACGCTCTTAAGCCGCTTGACATTACGCTCAATCATAGATCGTTTGGTTATCGTACGCGAGGCGACAGCATCATTAACTCGCGCTATAAAGAGCCATTCCCGCGCTACTTTCCAAGCTTCTTAAAATTTCTCGACGACGATGATGGCCGAAACGGGTACCGAATCGTCATACCAAAAGGAACGAGGATGTATCATGGCTTTTGGGCGATTAATCCACGAGACTACATGAAGAATGATCGTCTTTTTGTGGGACTGTACCCGGCCATCTCGATGGCGATTCTGACAGAGACGCTCGCGTTCTAC
>NZ_SCTN01000071.1 GCF_004297345.1 Aquabacterium sp.
CGGCCGTCGAGTTCCTGTTCGTGTTCACCCTGGCCACGGGCTTGATCGTGCTGATGGCGGGCTTGATGACCTCGCGCGAGCGGCGTGCCCGGGAGTGGGCGGTGCTGCGTGCCATGGGGGCGAGCCAGCGTTTGTTGTCCACCGTGCAGAACGTGGAGCTGCTCAGCCTGGGGGCGCTGGCTGGCGCCATGTCCGCCGCCGCGGCGCTGGGCATCGGCTGGGGCCTGGCCACCAAGGTGTTCGAGTTCGAATGGCAAGCGCCCCTGTGGTGGCCCCTGTTCGGAGCCCTCGTCGGGGCGCTGTTGGCCTGGTCGGCCGGGTGGTGGAGCCTGCGCGGGGTGGTCAGCAGGCCGGTGGCCCTGACCTTGCGGCAGGCTGAATGAGCTTGCCTGGCTGGGTGCTGATCAAGACAGGCTGTTGATCAGGCCCATCTCGGCGCTGCCCATCAGCGATTCGATGTCCATCAGGATCAACAGGCGGTCGCTCACGTTGGCGATGCCGGTGATGTAGGTGGTGTCGACCACGGAATTGCTCATCTCGGGGGCGGGCTGGATGGCGGTTTCGGCCAGTTGCATCACATCGCTCACGGAATCGACCACGGCGCCGACCACGCGGCCCTTGACGTTCAGCACGATCACGACTGTGAAGCTGTTGATCTCGGTCTGACCATCCTCGTTGAAGCAGTTGAACTTCACGCGCAGATCGACGATGGGCACAATCACGCCGCGCAGGTTCACCACACCCTTGAGGTAGGCGGGGGCGTTGGCGATCTTGGTGGGCGGCTCGTACGATCGGATTTCCTGAACTTTCAGGATGTCGATGCCGTACTCCTCGCTGCCCAGGCGGAACGTGAGGTATTCACGGCCAGCGGGCACGTGGCGCACCTGGCGGTTGTTGGCATTGCGCATGCCCAGTCCGGCGGGAGCGGCATCACTGCGGGCGGCGGGCTGTGTCTGGGGGGCGGCTTGCAGGGTTTCCATGCTCGTCCTTCGGGTATCAAGGTCGTGCGCCAAGCGGGGCGTACACCGTGGAGACTGGTTCCACCGTCAATATCGGTCAGCGGTCACGTAACTGAAGCCCGAAATTGGCCAGGGTTTATGCCCAGGTTCTGGCAGGAGTCAGAACTGGATCCCGTACCAACCGATGCCCACGCCCCAGCCGCGGCTGTCCGGCGTGGCATTGGTGCGGGAGGAGGTCAGATCCAGCCCCAGTTGCTCAGGCCACAGCCAGTAGCGCAAGCCAATGGCTTGCGTGGTGGGGATGTTGTTGTGGCCGACCAGTTCGCCAAACACAACCCAGCGATCGGACGGCGTCCATGCCAGGGCTGCAGCGTAGGTGTTGCTGCCTGTGTGCTCGATGCGGTCGCGCTCGCGGCCCAGGTTGAGGTGCAGCGTCCATTCACTGCTGAGCGACAGGCTGGCTAGTGCAGAGAAGCTGTTGGATGCCTGGTGCCAGTCTGGCTCGTCAGGTGCCTTGCCCGTGCTGGTGCCGGCCTTCACACCAAAGCGCCATCCTTGCCAGGTCGCCCACTCCGGCGCCCATTTGAGCCCAATCGCACGCCCTTGTGCTTGCTCGCTGCCGGGCGAGACACGGATGAACTCCAGTCCCAACTCCAGCCCGTCCATCAAGCCACAGGCTGGCGCCAGGTGGGTACTACGCGCATCGCTGGCGTGGTCTTGCCAGGCCTCAAGCTGGCACACGGCCTGGTTGTTGGCGCCGGCGTCATCTGTTGTCAGAGGGCGTCCTGCATGCACGGGTGTGACGGAGAGGCCGCAGATACACGCCGCGAGCAGAGGGAGTCGCCAGTTGTCCAAAGGCCAAGCGTGCCAAAAACTCATGAATCGCGCTCCAGGACGGATTGAAAATCGCGTGCTTCACTGCTTGGCACGGTCGTTGAATGGCGGCAGCTCTGCCGCGTCAGACTTTGAAAATGGCCATGGACTGAGTCAGCCTGTTGGCCTGGTCTTTCAAACTGGCGGCAGCCGCGGCAGATTGTTCCACCAGTGCGGCGTTTTGCTGCGTCATCTGATCCAGATTCGCCACAGCCTGGTTCACCTGGCCAATGCCGGTGCTCTGCTCGGTCGAGGCTGCGGTGATCTCGCTGATGATGTCCGACACCCGTTGCACGCTGCTGATGATCTCTTCCATGGCCGAGCCAGCGTCATGCACGAGGCGTGTGCCCGATTGAACCTTCTCGCCAGAAGCAAGGATCAGGTGCTTGATCTCCTTGGCGGCTGTCGCACTGCGCTGGGCCAGGCTGCGTACTTCACCGGCCACCACGGCAAAGCCACGGCCTTGCTCACCCGCTCTGGCGGCTTCCACGGCGGCGTTCAGCGCCAGGATATTGGTCTGGAAGGCGATGCCATCGATCACACTGATGATGTCGTTGATGCGTTTGCTGGTGCCGTCGATTTCGTCCATGTTGGACACGACTTCCGACACGATGCTGTTGCCGCGATGGGCCGCGCTGGCGGCTGTCTGCGCCAACTGGTTGGCCTGCATCGCAGATTCGGCGCTGTGGCGCACGGTGCCTGTCAGGTGCTCCATGGAGCTGGCGGTTTCTTCCAGGCTGGACGCGGTGGTCTCGGTGCGCGATGACAGGTCCATGTTGCCGCTGGCGATTTCGCTGGATGCGACCGAGATCGAGTCAGCAGATACACGCACATTCGACACGATGGCGCGCAGCGACTCCTGCATCCGTTCCAGTGCTGCGAGCAATTGCGCAGGCTCATCCGAGCCGCTGCTGTCAACCTTGTTGCTCAGGTGGCCAGCAGCAATCGCTTCAGAAATGCGTTGCGCATCTTCCAGCGGGCGGCAGATGCAGATCTGATTGAGGATGGTCAGGGGGCCAACGATCAGAATGGACAGCAACACGGCGCCACCAAACAGCGCCATGGTCTTGTGCACCGTGTCGCGTTGCTCCTGATCTGCTGCGGTCATTTCTTTTTGCATGACCGCGTCGATTGCCTGTGTGTGCTGCTCGAACTGGTCGGCAGTGGCCATGGCCTGGCCCAGCGTGCCCACAGCAGCCTGGCTGCTCAGCGCACCAGAAGACAGGTTTCCCGTTTCGCGCTCGAACGCCTTCTGGTAGTCGTCCAGCTGCGTCAGCATCTTGCGCACGATGGGGTTGTCTTCGTCTTCCTCACCTTCCAGCATGGCGGCTGACAGGCTGCGCAGCGATTTGATGGTTTCCTGCCAGTCCTGAATGTCCTTGCTGACGGCAGCAGCATCTCCCGCATGAAGAATGGCGTTCTTCTCGTGAACACGCATGTGCCCTATCGTCTCTCGCATCCGGGACAGCTCGCCCACTTCGGCGAAATGCGTGTTGCGGTAGGTTTCGCCAGCACTCTGGTTGTGAATCAATCCGTACAACCCGACGCCGCCAACCAAGGTCAGCAGGAACAGAACGACCGCGATGGCGCTGTACATGCGGAAGCGGATCGTGAATCCGCGCATCAAAGGAAAAAACATGTTCATGACCAGACCCAAGCCTGTTTGTCGGACACTGTGGGCGCCGAGAAACAGGGCAATTGGCCATGTTCAAGTCGCCTAGACCCCGGTGGTTTCGGCGACTTTTGGCACGTCTTGAGCCGTTTGTGAGATGTTTATGGCGTGTTGATCCCGTCAAAAAGCAAAAAAGCCGGTCAGGCACTGTGGCCGACCGGCTTGCGCTGCAGTCAATCGCAGGCGTCAGACGTTGAACAGGAAGTTCAGCACGTCGCCATCCTTGACGATGTATTCCTTGCCTTCCGCGCGCATTTTGCCGGCATCCTTGGCGCCGGCTTCACCCTTGTACTGGATGAAGTCTTCGTAAGCGATGGTCTGGGCGCGGATGAAGCCCTTTTCGAAGTCCGTGTGGATCACGCCAGCGGCTTGTGGGGCCGTGTCGCCGACGTGGATCGTCCAGGCGCGAACTTCCTTCACACCCGCTGTGAAGTAGGTCTGCAGGCCCAGCAGCTTGAAGGCGGCGCGGATCAGGCGGTTCAGGCCCGGCTCATCCTGGCCCATTTCGGCCAGGAACATGGCGCGGTCTTCATCTTCCATCTCGGCCAGTTCGGCTTCGGTCTTGGCGCAGATGGCCACGACTTCACCCTTCTGGGCCGCAGCGTATTCCTTGAGGCGATCCAGCAGCGGGTTGTTCTCAAAACCTGTTTCCGACACGTTGCCCACAAACATGGCGGGCTTGGCTGTGATCAGGCACAGAGGTTTGAGAATGACCAACTCTTCTTTGCTGAAGTCGATCGAGCGCACGGGCTTGGCCTGGTCCAGGGCCGCCTGGCACTTTTCCAGCACTTTGACCAAAGCGGCGGCTTCCTTGTCGTTGCCGGAGCGGGCAGCCTTGTTGTAGCGGTGCAGGCTCTTTTCCACGGTGCCCATGTCGGCCAGGCACAGTTCGGTCTGGATGACTTCGATGTCGGCGATCGGGTCGACCTTGCCGGCCACGTGGATCACGTTGTCGTCTTCAAAGCAGCGCACCACGTTGACGATGGCGTCCGTTTCGCGGATGTGGGAGAGGAACTGGTTGCCCAGGCCTTCGCCCTTGGAGGCGCCTGCCACCAGGCCGGCGATGTCCACGAACTCCACGATGGCGGGCAGGATGCGCTCCGGCTGGACGATCTCGGCGAGCTTGTCCAGGCGGGGATCCGGCACTTCGACCACGCCTACATTGGGCTCGATCGTGCAGAAGGGATAGTTTTCAGCCGCGATGCCGGCCTTGGTCAAAGCGTTGAAGAGGGTGGACTTGCCGACGTTGGGCAGACCCACGATGCCGCACTTGAGGCTCATGGATGTTCCTGGTTGGAGACAGACGAAAGGATGAGGGCCAAGCTTTGCGCGCTTGTTTTCTCAGTGCGCAATACATGCCAAACCGCGTATTTTACGCGGTGAGCGTTGCTCTGATGGCAAGCCGGTCGTCCGGGACCTTTTGAAATCCATAATAGGACGGTTGAAACCGGAACAAAATCGGGGACAAATTGCACGGTTCAGGGCCGAGCAAAAAGTGCCATCCGATTCTTTTTCATGACCAAGACAGCTTTTGACGTGTGTGTGAGTGGCTCCGGTGCCGTGGCCATGAGCCTGGCTCTGGCATTGTCGGCTGATGGCTGGCACGTGGCCTGGGCGAAGGCCCCCGAATCCGGCCAGCCCACCAAGCCGGATGTGCGCACGTACGCGCTCAATGCGCGTGCCATCAAGCTGCTGGAGCGTTTGCGCGTCTGGCCCGCGTTGAAAGCCAGCTCCGCTGCTGTCCTGGAAATGGACATCCGTGGTGATGAAGGCGGCGCCGTGTCGTTCTCAGCCTGGCAGCAATGTGTGCCGGAACTGGCCTGGATCGTGGATGCCGCCGAACTGGAGCGACTGCTGGGCGAGGCCATGCGCTTTGCGCCCAAAGTCGAGATCGTGCCACCTGTGACTGTGCACGGTGCGCCCGTTGATGCCCGCCTGCTGGCCATCTGCGAGGGCAAGTTCTCTGGCACCAGAGCTTCTCTGGGCGTCTCCTTTGCGCGCCAGGAGTATGGGCACTGGGGCGTGGCCGCACGGCTGAAGGCTACGCAACCGCATCACGGCGTGGCACGCCAGTGGTTCCGCTCGCCGGATATCCTGGCGTTGCTGCCGTTCAATCAGCCTGATCCCGTGGCCTCATACGGCTTGGTCTGGTCCGCCCCACAGGCCCGGGCCGAGCATCTGCTGGCCTTGAGCCCCGAGGCATTCGAGCAGGAGTTGCAGGACGCGATCCTGCAATCCGACGCGTCGGCGCCAGCCAAGGTGGGGCAACTGAGCCTGACGTCCCCGGTGGCCGCATGGCCTCTCGCTTTGGCGCAAGCTAGCCGCTGGACGGGCCCGGGTTGGGTCTTGCTGGGTGATGCGGCCCATCTGGTTCATCCGCTGGCAGGCCAGGGGCTCAATCTTGGTCTGGCCGATGTCGATACCCTGGTGGCTGTGCTCAAGCAGGCGCGCATGGACGAGCCCTGGCGCTCGCCAGGTGACGAGCGAACGCTGCGTCGCTATGCCCGTCAGCGCGAGTGGCCAACCAAGGCCATGGCAGGCCTGACGGATGGTTTGCTGCACCTGTTTGCCGACCAGCGCTCGCCGGTTCGTGATCTGCGCAATGCCGGCATGTCGATGGTGCAGCGTCTGGGGCCGGTCAAAAACTGGCTGATCGGGCGAGCACTGGATACCTGATCGCAATCTACTGAGAACGTTGTCAAAGGACTGAGGATGCTTTCCAAATTTCGCGCACTGGCCGTGGCCAGCCTGTTCCTGACCCTGGGGAGCTTGGCTCATGCGCAAAGCGGTGATTTGCCTGCAGCTCAACTGGCGGCCCTCAAGGCCAAGCTGGCACAACGTGTGCCGGAACTTCCGCCTGTTGATTCGGCGCGGGTCACGCCAATGGCGGGCCTCATTGAGGTCAAGGTCGGCAACCAGATCATCTACACGGATGCCAGTGGGGAGTACGTGATCGAGGGGCAGTTGCTGGAGACCAAGTCCCAGCGCAATCTGACCGAAGAGCGCATGGACGAGATCAACAAGGTGGATTTTGCCAATCTGCCTTTCAAGGATGCGATTGTCTGGAAGAACGGCAATGGCAAGCGCCGCCTGGTCATCTTCGCGGATCCCAATTGTGGCTACTGCAAGCACCTGGAGCGCGATATCCAGCAGATCAAGGACGTGACGGTCTATACCTTCATGATCGCGATTCTGGGCGATGATTCCCGCGTGAAGCTGGACAATATCTGGTGCGTCAAGGATCGCACACTGGCTTGGCGCGACTGGATGCTCAATGGCTCCGCGCCACCGAAGGCCTTCGGCATGTGTGCTTCGCCTGCGCAGCGCAATCTGGCCTTGTCGCAGAAATTGCGCATCAACGGCACGCCCGCCATGTTCTTCGAAGATGGCTCGCGCCTGGCATCGGCTGCTTCTGCGGCCGTCGTGGAGCAGCGTTTGAACAAGGCCAGCGCCAAAATCGGCGGCTGATCAGTACTCGGGCGGATCCCCTGGTGTTTGCTGGGGGGCGCCCTCCATCTTCATGTCCACGTAGATGTCGTCCGCCCACTTCGCGTAGATTCTGACTGGCAGGTATTGCAAGCTCGGCGCAAACCAGATGTCGCCCAGCAGCGCATTTTTGTCCTGAGTCAGCCTGCGGGGTTTGACGTGCATGGTGCGGATGTCACCCATGCCGGTGTGCAGTACTTCTTCGTTGACCACATCGTAGGCAATCACGTCCATCCGCTTGCTGGAGGCCAGTGGCATCTCGATGGTATTGCCTTGTTGCAGCAGGTTTGGGTGCGTGATGAACCTGTAGGCCAGATGGATCAGATGGCTGACCGGGTCCTGCACGTCTGGCACACGCGTGATGCGCTCGCCAGAAGACAACACAATTTCCTGCTCCTCGAATTTCAGTGTGGCAGGTTTGGATGACTTGAACAGGAACTGGTTGACGCTTTCATAGCGTTCTGGCGAGAGGCCATTGGCTACCACTTTGCCCTCGCTGACCATGCTGATCCAGCCCAGCAGCGGGACGCTGGCATCAAGACGGACCTGGTAGCGCTGGTTCTGGCGAACCCACTCGACGGTTGCTTTCCCGCCTTCGATAGGCCCCCGGTAGAAGACCTCCATCTTGTAGCTCACCTTGGTGGCTTTGGGCCAGACGAAGATCGGCCCGCTGGCCGCCCCATCTGGTACTGCGGCGGCTACCGGTTTGTCGCTGTCTGGGGTGCTGGCAGCGGGCGTGGGTGCCTCAGCCTTCGCGACGGCATCTGAAGGTGCCAAGGCGCCTGGCGCAGGGGTGCTGGCGCCATCTGCGACCTTGGCTGCCGAGGCCGCGTCATCAGGGGCTGACGCGGCTTTGGCGACCTTGGCCGTGCGCTTTTTTGGCGCGGCAGCCTGAGTCGGCGCAGGAGGCGCCGCCGGCGTTACCGCTGCGACAGGGGGCGCAGTCTGCTTGATCTCGGAGACGTAGGTCGCCTCCATGCGCTTGATCGCTGAGTCGGGCGGTGAGGCCAGATCAGCCATCTGTTGGGAGACCGCGTAAGTCACCAGCAAATGGGCGAGTGCCACCAGCAGCGTCAGCGCCAGGATCACAATCCAGCGTCGCCGGCCTGCCTCAATCGCACTGGGCGCCGCAGTCGATGGGGCTTCTTTGAGCTTCAGGCCTGCAACCATGCCTGCCTGCGTGCGAGTTTATCGGGGGCTTGCGCCACATCAGCCAGGCTGAGCGTGACGACATCGCTTGAATGGCCGGCTGTCGCGGCTCCCTTGGCCGTAGCCTTGCCATCCAGTGCGGGCACGTTCAGTGTCAGGATCTTTTGATCCCGACAGATCAATAGTGGCTGCGCGCGCTTGGCATCGTGCCAGGCCGTGAGATCGTCGGCCTTCCTGACGCGCCAGCCGTCCAGCGCCAACAGTTCATCACCAGCGCTCAGGCCGATGCGCTCGGCCAGGCCGCCTCGCATCACAGCTTGCACTTTGGCTGCGCCGTTGTTGTCCTGCACGCGTACGCCCCATTTCTGCGGCAGGGGGGCGGCCTTGCAACTCCATGCCACGCCAAGGCGATCCAGCAGGTGCTGCAGCGGCAACTCCTCACATTGCTCGGTCCATTTGTCGAGCAAGGTTTGCCAGGCTTGTTCGACCGGTGTGCCTGTCTTGACCTGCAGCCCTTGCGGGTAGCGCCCGGCCTCGTCAGCCAGTGCCTTGGCAACGTCTGCCGATGTGATGGGGCGACCCAGTTGCCACAAACGCTGCATGACGCCATCCAGTGAAGGATGCTGTTTGCCTGATGCCGGCAGCTCGCGCAAGGCGAGATCCAGCGCCAGCGCCACAAGCGAGCCCTTGGTGTAGTAGCTCACGGTGGCGTTGGCGGTGTTCTCGTCGGGGCGGTAGTAGCGCGTCCAGGCGTCGAAGCTGGCCTGCGCCACGCTGTAGCTCAGGCGGCCCGGCGTGGACAGCACCTGGTTGACTGTCTTGCCCAGCAGCTTGATGTAAGTGGCCGCATCGATCAGGCCTGTTCGCAGCAGGAACTGGTCGTCGTAGTAGGAGGTGAAGCCTTCGAAGAACCACAGCATGCGGGTGTGGTTCTCCTGGCTGTAGTCATATGGCGCAAACTCAACCGGCTTGAGGCGCTTGACGTTCCAGGTGTGGAAGTACTCGTGGCTGATCAGGCCCAGCAGGGTGGTGTAGGCGTCCTTGTTGAGGGGGCGGTCCACACGGGGCACGTCTTTGCGTCCGCAGATCAGCGCTGTGCTTTGCCGGTGCTCCAGCCCACCGTAGCCATCCTCGACCACATTGAGCATGAAAACATAGTGATCGAACGGTGCCTTCTTGCGGCCGTGCCAGAAGTTGATCTGGGCTTCGCAGATACGGCGTGTGTCGCCCAGCAGCTTTTGCCCGTCCAGATCAGCCGTGGCGCCGGCGACCACGAATTCATGCCGCACGCCGCGCACAGTGAATTCGCCGCGCCAGAAGGTGCCCATTTCTACGGGGTGATCGACCAGCGCGTCGTAATCGGGTGCGAGATAGTCGCGCACACCTTGCTCATTGACTTTGGCTGCGGGCAGGGCGGTGGCCACTTGCCAGCCCTTGGGCAGGCTGGTGATCTTCACGGCATGCGCCTGATCTTCGAAGCCATGAGCCTTCAGAAAGACGCTGGTGCCGTTGAAGAAGCCTCGGCTGGCATCCAGAAAAGCGGCACGCACCGAAGTGTCAAACGCATAGACCTCGTACTGCACGGTGAGCGTCGCTGTGCCGCTGGTGGCCACCTCCCAAGTGGCCTTGTCCAACTGCGTCACAGTCACATCGCGGGTGCCTTGCCTGGCTTTCAGCGGAGACAGGTGGCGCGCGAACTCTCGCACCAGGTAGCTCCCCGGGATCCATACAGGAAGGCTCAGTTGCTGGCGTGGCTGTGGCTTGTCCAGGCGCAGCGTGACCAGGAAGCGGTGGGCGTGCGCGTCGGCGACTTCAATGCGGTATTGGATCATCGTGGTGAATGTTCAGATCTGGGCCGCAGCCAGGAAGCAGCTCAGGCTGGAGACGCAGGTCAGGCGAAAGCGCAGCGTCAACCAGCCCGATACGCCCAACTCCGGATAGCGCTTGCGATCGCTCAGGTAGCAGGCGATCAACAGCACACCCAGCACAACCAGCCCGGCATGCGGGGGCATCAGCAAGGCCAGCCAGGCCGCCAGGCTGTAGATCACGCCTGTCCACAGCGCGCGACGGTAGTGGGGTGGTGCTTCCATGTGCCAGGTCGAGCGCCACATCATCAGACCCCATGGGATGCCCCCCAGGAAGGCCACGATCAGCGCCGCATAGCTGGTGATGGCGCGCACGACAAACATGAACGGCTCATCCTCGACGCGGCCAACCAGCAGCCAGATGAACAGCGCCCCGCCAACGAACGGTATCAATCCGGCGTAGGCCAGCTTGCGCGCCAGCTCATCTGGTTCGGCGTGGTGGTGGTCTGGCAGCGTGTGGGTGGCGGGGTGGTCGTTCATGTTGGACTTCGGTGCGAGGTTGCCATTGTGGCAAGAAGCGCGAGGCTTGAAGGGCAGATCAGGCCGCCAACCAGCTGAAAACGGCGGGAATGTCGTCTGGCAGAGTCAGCGCCTGCTTGCGCCAGCGCTCGACCGTGTCGGTGCGGCTCCAGCCCTGGGGCAAGGTCAGGCCCACGCTCACGCTCAGCAAGGTGTTGCCTTGCAGGCTTTGAACCAGGGCTTGCCACAGGGCCGGGTTGCGGTAAGGCGTCTCGATCACGAGCTGGGTCTGGTGCGCCTTGCGTGACAGCTGTTCCAGCTCCTTGATGCGCTGGCTGCGCTCCTGGCTTTCTACGGGCAGATAACCCACGAAGGCGAAGCTCTGGCCATGCAGGCCACTGGCCGCCAGCGCCAGCACGAGCGAGCTGGGGCCGGACAGCGGCAACACGCTCACGCCGGCCTTGTGCGCGGCCAGTACAACCGCTGCGCCAGGATCAGCCACCCCCGGCAAGCCGGCTTCGGAGATCAGGCCCACATCGTGCCCGGCCAGGGCTGGTGCCAGCAGTTCAGCGATCTGGCGGGCTTCTTCCGACGTTGGGGCGTTCCCCCCTCGCTTGTGCCCGCCTTTGGGCGGGCGAGGCAGAACCTGGATCTGCTGCTCTTGCATGGGCGCGGCCAGGGGCGTGATCTCGCCCACGCGTTTCAGGAATGCACGGGTGGTCTTGGCGTTCTCGGCAATCCAGTGACGAAGACCGGCTGCCGCCATGATGGCGCCCATGGGGAGCACCTCGCGCAGATCTGGCGCCTGGCTGCCTTCTTCCGTCTCCAGGCAACCCAGATCCAGGGTGTTGGGGATCAGCAGCAGTCGGCCTGAGCGGGGCTTGTCTTGGGGGGCTTGTGGCATGGGAGTCTGTGGGGGATGTACTTGGGATAGCGGCGTAAGGTCAGCGCAGTGCGCTGCGCCATGTCAGTGGATCGGCGCCAGCGTCGCGCATCAACCTGGCGGTGGCGATCAATGGCAGGCCGATCAAGGCCGTAGGGTCGTCAGACAGGATGCGCTCTAGCAGCACGATGCCCAGCGTTTCGGCTTTGGCGCTGCCTGCGCAGTCATAGGGTTGTTCAGCGCGCAGATAGGTTTCGATATCGGCGTCGCTCAAATCCCGGAAGGTGACGGTGACTGTGCTCAGGTGGGTGCCGATGAACGCGCTGCGGGGGCGCATCACGCAAACGGCGGTATGAAAGCGCACCTCATGGCCGCGCATGGCCTGCAATTGTTCGGTGGCGCGCTGATGGTTGCCAGGCTTGCCCAGGGCCAGCCCATCACGTTCGGCGACCTGATCCGATCCGATCACCAGCACGTCCGGTAGGTCGGCTTGCAGTTGCCTGTAGACATCCTCTGCCTTGGCTTTGGCCAGGCGCACGGCCAGATCGCAAGGCGCTTCGCCGGGGAGCGCTTGCTCATCCGTGCGCGGCGAGCAGGTCTCAAAAGGCAGGCCCAAGCGCATCAACAACTCTTTGCGATAGGGCGAGGTAGAGCCCAAGACCAAGCGAGGCCAGGCGGCGGAGGTGGGGGTGATCGGTGGCTTTGACGAGGTCGTGCTGGATGGCATGGCGGGCAGCAAAGGGTGCAGACAAGGATGAGAACGATGGGCGAAAGCGAAGGTCGCCGGCAGGCATTCAGGCTTGGCGCAAGCTGCTATTGTCCCAGGCTAGATGCGCTTGCCCTAAACTTGCGGCAATGAAAGCACGCACTTTTGCTCCCCGCAAGCTGGACATGGCCGCCTTTATCGAGTCCGGCGAAGAGATGTCCGGCGCCATGCCCGTACAGGATTGGCCCCGTCTGGCCGAAGATCTGGCCAAGGACGCCGATGTTGCCAGTCTCAAGCCGCTTGCCTGGCGTGCACAAGGTCGCCAGGTGGCGCAGCGCATCGGTGGTCCGCAACTCTGGCTGGATTTGAGCGCGCATGGCGAAATCGCCCGCGAATGCCAGCGCTGCCTGCACGCCGTCACCTTGCCCTTGAGCATCGAGACCAGTATTCGTTTCGTGAAGGATGAAGCAGCCGCTGCCGAATTGGATGCCGACTGTGACGACGACGTGCTGGCGCTGTCTCGGCAGTTCGATCTGCAGGAGTTGATTGAAGACGAGTTGATCATGGCGCAACCCATTGTGCCGCGTCACGATCAGTGCCCGACAGACGTGGCCGCCTTGATGAATGCGGAATCGGAAGCAGTGCCGCCTGGCCATGTCGCCCCGGCCGCTCAGCCAGGGGAGGCCACGACGGCATCCGGCAAGCCCAATCCCTTCGCGGTATTGGCCTCGCTGAAAAAGGATCGCAGCTGACATTGATTCCGCATCAGGATTTATGCTAGAATCGATGGTTTTCCGGGTAGACCAATATCTTGGCTGAGTCAAAAGGCTCTGTTTTCGATCGGTTTGTTCGGTTCAAAATCCTTTCTTAAACACTTGCGGACTGCAAGGCGCTCAGTTTCAGGCGGATCTTCGCGGATCCCTTCCATCGCAAACTGGCACGGTGTGGTCTGACAAACCGCGAGCTGCAAGCTAAGTTCGCACATCCGGAGTCCAACATGGCCGTTCAGCAAAACAAAAAGTCGCCCTCCAAGCGCGGTATGCACCGTTCGCACAATGCTCTGGTTACGCCAGGCACGGCCGTGGAAGCCACCACTGGTGAAACCCACCTGCGTCACCACATCAGCGCCACCGGTTTCTACCGTGGTCGCAAGGTCCTCAAGACCAAGGCTGACGCTTCCTGATCTTTGAGATCTGACCCGGTTGCTGACCGGGTATAAACAAATCACGCCATGAGGGCTGGGTCAACCGAAACATCGGTTCACCAGCCCTTGTTCTTTTGTGCTTTCGTGAATCACAGATTTACCCATGACTGCCTCCACGCCCAACTCGACCAGCTCCCGATCGTCTGACGGGGTGATTTCTCCCGTGCGCATCGTGGTGGACGCGATGGGTGGCGATCATGGGCCCTCCATCACGCTGCCGGCAGCCAAGGCCTTCCTGGCCAAGCATGCCGATGCCGAAGTGGTGCTGGTGGGCCTGGCGGAAGCCATCGAACCTGCTCGCAGTTGGCTGCGTACCACCCTGGTGCCGTGCACCGAGGTCGTGACGATGGAGGATCCGGTTGAAATCGCGCTGCGCCGCAAGAAGGATTCGTCCATGCGCGTGGCCATCAGCCAGCTCAAGGCCGCCGCCGACAAGCCTGCCAATGCGCACGCCTGCGTGTCGGCCGGCAATACCGGTGCGCTGATGGGCCTGGCCCGTTACCTGCTCAAGACCGTGGACGGCATTGATCGTCCGGCGCTGGCCACCGTGATGCCCAACCAGAAGGACGGCTTCACCACCGTGCTGGATCTGGGCGCCAATGTGGACTGCTCGGCCGAGCAC
>NZ_SCTN01000572.1 GCF_004297345.1 Aquabacterium sp.
AAGGCATGCCACAACTCCAGCCAGAACGGCAGGAAGATCATCTCTGATTCATTTGCGAAGAAGTCGCACCATATCAGCGCGACCTGGGCGAACATCAGCACAAAGAGCTGTGCGTTCTGTCACGCTGAGGCAAATGCCGACGGCTCGCAGAACGGCACGTACCACAACCTTGCGGGCAAAGCGGTCGTCCTGAAAGCCTGGACAAACCAGACCTTTATCGGCGGGACCAGCATCGCGGGCATGACACCGGCGTCTTATGTCAACTTCACGACAGGGTACGGCTCGTCAGCGGGCAAGACGCGGTCAAACTCGACGAGTTTGAATGCCGTATGCCTCGGATGCCATAGCAGGGCGAACGCGAACTCAACTCCTTATAAGGATTCTGGCGACAGAAAAAAGCCTACTGCGTACAATATCTATGACAACGGGACCTCGATCGAGGCGAGGTACAGCAACGCGGGCACTACGACGTTCAGCAAGTACGACCCGATGGTCTACAACGTGGTCCCGCAGATAACCAAGGCGTACTCGCCGCACGGCAACCCGGACGTAAACCAGAGGGACGTGGCGAAGAGCCGCCTCTGGTCGGACGACAAGACTGCGACGCAGCCGAAGGTCGCCTGCTTCGACTGCCACAACTCGCACGGCTCCAGGGTCGGCTCGTTCAACGCCAAGGCCCTCACGAGCTACTCGTCGGCAGTCGGCGGCTACGATGGCGGCATCTTGAAGGAGTACACGACCACGTCGGCCTCGTTCACGGTAAAGAGGTACATGCCGACGGAGCTTGCGACCGGGACGCAGCAGTACTCCGCGTCGTCCGCGCAATGCTTCGACTGCCACTTGGGCGACAACGCGAAGGCCCCCAAGACGATGACAACCTTCAAGAACAAGTCGGCCATCGAGGGCTACTACGACGCAGGCAGGTGGCAGACGGCCGACACCTGGACCGGCAGCTTCTCCTACAAGACCGCGGGCTCGGGTAATGGCGCGGGCACGCAGAAGGGCGGCCATTTCGGGAAGAGCGCGCCCCTGGCCACGGACGACCTCAGGACGGACAACGGCGACGTGCAGATAAACGGCCGCTGCGTGAAGTGCCACGACCCGCACGGCGTGACAGGGGCGAATGCGGCGTACCAGCTGCCGGCCCTGAAGGGGACCTGGATGACCTCGCCTTACAAGGAGGACAGGGCGCCAAAGCAGGGCAGCACGGGGACGACCGCTGACCCCAACGTGAACTCCCTCAGCGCCTTGCGCTCCAAGTACCCGGTGAGGGATAACCCGAGCTTCAGCTATAACAACCCGGTATACGTGGGCGCCGGTTTCGGCAAGGGCAAGGCGTCTTCGGGCTTCGGCACCGGCGGCACCGGACACGACGGCTACTTCATAGACGACAACACGTTCGGCACCAACTACCTGACGGCCTCCGGCGGCACGGTGAACGACACCGCCGTCTCCCTCAGGATATACACGAACGTAACGGCGCGCAGGATGACCCAGACGACGGCGCAGTTCGCCGGCCTCTGCCTAAGCTGCCATAACGGGGGCACCACCAACGTGGGCTTAAGGAACATCGCCGACCCGTCCAACTCCGTCTCCACCATCAACGCCACTCCTGTGGCGGCGGGCACGGGATATAAGGTCAACGATATCCTTAACCTGACTACTACCGGAACGGGCGGCCAGGTCAAGGTGACGGGTATCGCCGGCGGCCCCATCACCAGCGTCAACCCTGTGCCCACGGCGGGCGGCAGCGGATATGGAAGCGGCAACGTCCTTACCATAACGCAGGCTGGCGGTTCGGGCGGTACGGTTACGGTATCCGGCCTGGTCCCCACAGGCGCCATAACCACCCTTGCAGCAGCGCCGACCGCGGCCGGCAGCGGGTATAGCGTCAACGACGTGCTTACCGTTACAACGGGCGGCACGGGCGGCACGGCTACGGTAACGGGCATAATGAATGGCGGCCCGGTCACCGCAGCGACCATTAACACGGCTGGCAAAGGCTATACGGTTATGAACCCTGACGGTGGTGCAACTCAGGTAAATACTGCCAATGACGTACTGACTATCCAGCAGGCTGGCTCCGGAAATAACGCCACGGTCACAGTGACGGGTACTACCGGGACAGGGACGGGCTGTACGATATCTACACCGACAGTATCAGGGACTGCCATCCTCACCGCCGCCGTGGTTGCGGGTGGCTCCGGTTATGCGGTGGGCGACATCCTCGACGTTTACCGGTCGGGCGGACCGAGCAGGGACGGCTCTGTTCAGGTAACGAGCGTGAATGCCGGTGTGGTAACAGGCGTGTCGGTATATACCACCGGCAGTGGCTATAGCGGTTCAACCACTGGAAGACCTACATATCATACCGTGCCAAACGCGATAAGCTTGACCACTGGCGGCACTGGATATACGACGGGTACCGCGTTGGCTACCATCGGCGGCACGGGCACGGGCCTTTTGGTGAACATAACGGCGACCGGGGCTAACGGCCAGGTAACCGGGGTCACTTTGCTTACCGGCGGTCAGACTTACACGACGGGCACCGGGAAGGCCACTACCGTGAGCCCGGCCGGCGGCTCCGGCTGTACGTTGAATATTACCGGCGTGGCTGGCACTGGTGTGGTATCAGGCATAACCCTGAATGCCGCGGGCACGGGTTACCAGCCGGCCGCGGGGCTTGCCACTACCGGCGGCACGGGCACGCTCTGTACGGTTCAAATTACAGGCACGAACAGTACCGGCGCGGTAACCGGCCTGACCTTGACTTCCGGAGGTCAAAACTACGCAGTCGGGACTTCCAGCACCTCCGGCGGGAGCGGCAACGGCGCCTGTACCGTAAGCATAACGGCGATCTCGGGCGCAGGCTCCGGCGTCCACGTGCACCGGACGGTAAAGGGCTGGTCCGGTGACGGCACCCCCGCCAACATCTTCACACAGGCGATGGCGAGGAACCAGCACAACATGAGCTTCCAGGGGCTCCAGACGGGCTTAGACAACAC
>NZ_SCTN01000582.1 GCF_004297345.1 Aquabacterium sp.
GCAACTCTGCGCAGCGCATCTGTAAATCTGTCGATTTCTGCTTGTTTGTTAGCGCTAAAGTTGTACATCATCTCGTCAACCGAAATTGGTAACGGTCTATCTTTATTCAGCTTCGTCCTAACATGCCTAAGAGCCTCTAACTTCTCCGCGGGAGAGCCAGGTTTTACGAGCAACAATTCGTATATGTCGACTGTTCGCCCCTCCACAGGAAGCTTGTCGTGACTGTCGTACCGAATGCCACGGCCAATCACTTGTTCTATAATGGCACGATTCCAATATGGCTCAAGGATAACAATCTGACGCGTCTCTTTAAGATCAAGACCTTCTCCACCCGCTCTCGAGATGATCAGAACTACCGCTGTACCGTTATTATACGCTTCCACGATCTTTGCACGAGCTGGTTTAGACGTATTTCCTGAAATTACTCCGTACGGTACATGATGTGCACCGAGCCAGGCTGTTATGTATGTCAACGCCGTCGGATGATCGTTGCTTCCAATCACGTAGTTGGAATATATCACAGTTCGAGCCTTGTTGACAATGACGTCCTGCAACAGCGTAAGAACAAACTGAACCTTGGGATTGTCCGGACCTTCCAGATTGTTCGTCGATTGCCGCAATCTGTCAAAAAACACACCTGATCGGACCAACAGCGGCGCCATCGTCGGATCGTCACGCGCCAGTGATGAGTCCAGCACAGTGTCGGCACGAGAGAGAGCTTCTTCAGTCGCTTCCGTATCAGCATCAGCGATAGCAGGTACGTTGTTGGTGCGTTTTGCTGTTTCTATTTCGTCATATTTTTCTAACATCACGTCGTCCATTATCAGGGAGACAACATGGTTTCTTCTGGCTGGGAAATGCGTTGACGATCCTTGGGGAGGATTATAGTCACTGACACGGCATCCAAAATAATCGTTAAACATGGGCATCGGTCCCCGTCTACGATCCCACACGTTTCGATCGAACGCGTCGACGTTCATGTATCTCGTCCCGTCGACCATTGAGATCTGTGATATCAGATCTGTTGGTCGATTTACAACCGGCGTTGCTGTTAGCAGTATCACGCGAAACGCAGATCGACTTACGCGACCGTAAAAAGTTGCCACTTTGCCAATGTTCTCGACTGTCGTAGTTGCAGCAGGCACATGAAGACC
The DNA here is from genome assembly GCF_004297345.1 of Aquabacterium sp. Classification (GTDB taxonomy): domain Bacteria; phylum Pseudomonadota; class Gammaproteobacteria; order Burkholderiales; family Burkholderiaceae_C; genus Aquabacterium. The sequence continues at coordinate 1,155 of NZ_SCTN01000582.1, forward strand.
AAATATGCCGCTTGTCGAATACACGGTCTTCGTTGTTCTGGGGGCGCTGCCTTCAGCTGACGGTTTCTCTTTCTCAGGCGGCAAGTGAAATTTGAGATTGTGCGACTCGTCGATCACAAGTATCCTGTTGCTCATGTATTCGCGAAGTTCATCGTCAGATCGATGATTGTACTCGTTATAAAATGCCCTGATCGTAAGAAACCGATATAGATACACCATTCTCAATGGTGATACGCCCCATCGAGCCAGAGAGGCCTTAAAATTGACCTGTAGACCTGGTGGCGTTATAATCAAGGCTCTGGTACCAGGAAACGTACGCAACAAGCATTCAACCGACGCCACGGCCGTCAGAGTCTTTCCAGTGCCTACTCCATGATAAAGCACCATCCCTCGCTGAGTCTCAATGGACGCGACAGGAATTTCCTG
>NZ_SCTN01000072.1 GCF_004297345.1 Aquabacterium sp.
CCATCCGAAACGGTCACGGTGAACGAGTCGGCGCCGTTGTAGTCCTTGGCCGGCGTGTACGTCCAGGTGCCATCGGCATTGACGGTCACGGTGCCGTGAGTCGGGTCACTGCCCTTGGCAAACGTCAGCGCATCGCCATCTGGATCGGTGGCCTTGACCTGACCGGAGACAGGCTTGTCTTCGTCAGTCGTGAGCTTGTAGTGGCCCGTCGTGGGATCCAGGTTGGGATTGCTGGGATCGTCGATCTTGGGCGGATCGTTGACGGGCAGCACGCCAATGTCGACTGTGGCCGTGGTCGTGCCGCCATGGCCGTCCGAAACGGTCACGGTGAACGAGTCGGCGCCGTTGTAGTCCTTGGCTGGCGTGTACGTCCAGGTGCCATCGGCATTGACGGTCACGGTGCCGTGAGTCGGGTCACTGCCCTTGGTAAACGTCAGCGCATCGCCATCTGGATCGGTGGCCTTGACCTGACCTGAGACAGGTTTGTCTTCGTCAGTTGTGAGCTTGTAGTGGCCGGTCGATGGATCCAGATTGGGGTTGGTCGGATCGTCGATCTTGGGCGGATCGTTGACGGGCAGCACGCCAATGTCGACCGTGGCCGTGGTGGTGCCGCCATGGCCATCAGAGACGGTCACGGTGAACGAGTCGGCGCCGTTGTAGTCCTTGGCCGGTGTGTACGTCCAGGTGCCATCGGCATTGACGGTCACGGTGCCATGAGCTGGATCGGAACCCTTGGCAAACGTCAGCGCATCGCCATCTGGATCGGTAGCCTTGACTTGACCGGATACCGGTTTGTCCTCACTGGTCAGGACCTTGTAATGGCCGCTGTTCGGGTCCAGATTGGGGTCGTCAATTTTCGGCGCATCGTTGACTGGCGTGATGCCGATATCGACATAGGCTGTGGTCGTGCCACCTTTGCCGTCAGACACGGTCACGGTGAATGAGTCCGCGCCGTTATAGTCCTTGTTGGGTGTGTAGACCCAGCTGCCATCCGGGTTGACAGTGACGGTGCCATGCAAGGGGTCCGAGCCCTTGGTGAATGTCAACGGGTCGCCATCGGGGTCGGATGCCTTGACTTGACCAGACACCGGTTTGTCTTCCGGTGTTTCAAACTGGTAGCGACCACTGGCGGGTTTGTAGTTGTTGCCGTTGTCGTCTACATAGGGCGCATGGTTGCCCTGCGGTGCACTCACCGTGTTGTCTGCCGACGCAATCGGCGTGCTGGCCTCGCGATCCGGCGTGCTGTAGGCGAACTCTTGTGGCGTCACCGCTTCGATCACGCGGTCCACGCGCAAGCCGGGCGACATCGATCCACCGCCGCCACCGGTCACACCGGCTGCCGTTGCGGCATCCTCATCGCCTCGCTCAACGGCGTTGATGGCGTCGTCCAGCGACTTGTGGTCGAGTGTGTGCTTGGTGTGGCTTGGCTTTTTGTGGTCAGCGTCAGCCTTGTCATTGACATCGGCCAGGGCCACTTGCATGTCACGCGGCATCCAGGCGTTGCCGTCCACATCGGTGATTTGCAGCTCGGCATTTTGCGATGCCAGGATGACGTCACCTGGTTGGATGGCATCGCCTTCCTGCAGTGGTCGAGCGGTCTTTTCGCCTGTCGGAATGACGTGGGCGCGTCCTTGCAGACTGGTGACGATGCCGCCTGGAACTTGCGCGGATTTGGACATGGCAAAACCTCTCGAAACGTAACTAAAGCCGTTGCAGCGAGGATAGCCAGCAGGCCTTCCTCAAGGTGAATTGGGCGGACCGCAGTCCGTGAACAATTCCGGCCTTGCGCCGAATAAATCAACGCTTTAGCGCAGCCCTTATGAGGGTTGCGCCGTGTTTCGATGGCTTTGCCACCAAGTGAAACGGGCCAGACGTGTCCAACAATCTCTTGTCGGCTTGTCTGGCCCGCTGTGAAGGGCTTTCGTCACATGTGGACGGGGTCTTTGGCGACTTAAGGTGCGTGCTGCCTGTATGTCCAGACAAGGTCTGGATCAGCGCTCGCGCAGCGCATACGAATGCGCCTTGAGCACCGGTTTGAGCAGGTAGGACAACACGGTCTTCTTGCCTGTGAGTACGTCCACTTCAGCCGTCATGCCCGGGATGATGGGCATCTTGTCGTTGAAGTTGGATTGCCTGGTTTTCACGCGCACCACGTAGAAGGTGTTGCCCTTTTCATCGGTGACGGTATCGGGGCTGATGTTCTCGACCGTCGCGTCCAGGCCGCCGTAGATGGAAAAATCGTACGCGGTGAACTTGACCGTGGCGGCCTGTCCGGGGTGGATGAAGGCGATGTCACGCGGCTGAACCTTGGCTTCCAGCACCAGTGCATCGTCCAGTGGCACAACCTCCACGATGTCCTTGCCCGGTGTGATGACGCCGCCCACGGTGTTGGCCAGCAGGCGCTGCACGCGGCCCCGCACGGGTGACTTCACCTGAGACTTGTCCACCTTGTCGGCCAGCGCCACAGCGCCTTCATTGATGGCGTTGAGCCGCCCCAGCACGTCAGACAAATCCTTGCGGATCTCATTGCGGAAGGACAGATCGGTTTCCTGGATCTTGCGCGTGGCTTCGGCAATGGCTGCCTTGGCACGTGAAGCCTGGGCGCTGGCCTGTTCCTTGTCGCCGCGGGCGCGGGTCAGGTCGCGCTCCAGTCGCAGCACGTCCACCTCAGACACGGCGCCTGTGGCCAGCAGGGGTTTGGTCTTGGTCAGTTCCTGTTGGGACAGTTCCAGCGAACGTTTGGCCGATTCTTTCTTGGCCTGGGCCTCGGTCAGTTCTTGTTCTCGTTGCGACAATTGCTCTTCGCTGATCGAAACCAGCGCTTTCAGTTCCGAGCGTTTGGCGTCATACAACTGGCGCTCTTCATCGATCACGCGTTGCTCTTCGGCGTTGCCCTCTTTGGGGGCGGGCGGGTTGAACGCATGGCCCTCGGCCAGCGCTTTCAGCCGAGCCAGCTTGGCACGCAAGGCAAAGGCTTGCGCGGCGCTTTCACGCACACCGGAGGTCGCACGGGTCTCGTCGATCTTGAGCAGCAACTGCCCGGCTTCCACCACCTGGCCTTCCTTGACCAGGATTTCGGAGACCACGCCGCCATCCAGCGACTGGATCACCTGCAACTGCCTGGATGGGATCACCTTGGCTTCACCTTTGGTGACTTCGTCGATCCTGGCCAGGCCAGCCCATGTCAACAGCACGGCAACCAGCAACAAGGCTGTGCGCACCAGGGTCTGAGCCCGGTAGGTGTGCTCGGTGCTCATCACCGCATGCGCGTCCAGCTCGAACGAACGCATGCCCGCATCGGCGGCTGTCTCGGGTGTCACGCGTGGGCCAGCCAGCTTGTCCAGCACACGGTCGGTCACGGGCGTGATCTTGCGGCGCACGGCCTCCAGCACGTTGACCACTTTCTGTCCGGCGTTCAGCAAGGTATTCATGTCGATCTCCTTGCCTTGATCAGGATGCGCGGGCAATGCGGCCGCTTTGCAGCGCCTGCATGATCCGTTCGCGCGGGCCATCGGCCACGATCTTGCCCTGGTCAACCACGATCACGCGGTCCACAAAAGACAGCATGGATGTGCGGTGCGTCACCAGCACAACCGTCTTGCCTTGCGAGAAGGCCTGCATGCGTTGCGTCACCAATGCTTCGGTCGAGAAGTCCATCGCGCTGGTGGGTTCATCAAGCAGCAATATGGGCGCGTTGTGCAGCACGGCGCGGGCAATGCCCACGCTCTGGCGCTGGCCACCTGAGAGCAACTCACCGCGCTCGCCCACCTGCATGTCATAGCCTTGCGGGTGGCGCTGCACGAACTCGGTCAGGCCTGCCGTTTCACTCGCGGCCACAACGGCGTCATCCTGCGCATGGGGCATGCCGAAGGTGATGTTGTCGCGCAGCGAGCCGTAGAACAGCGTCACATCCTGAGAGACGTGAGCGAGGTTGCGGCGCACGTCAGCTGGATCCAGCTGGCGCATGTCGATGCCATCGAGCAGCACGGCGCCGTCCGTGGGTTGGTACAGCCCCAGGATCAGCTTTTGCAGTGTGGTTTTGCCCGAGCCGACCTTGCCGATCAGCGCGACCTTTTCACCTGGGTTGACCTTGAAGCTGATGTTGTCCAGCGCCGAATCCTGGCGGCCTGGATAGGCAAAGGACACATGGCGGAATTCGATCTCACCTTTGAGTTCCTTGCGCTGCACGAAGTTCGTGCCGGCTGGGCGCTCAACGGGTTGGTCCATGATCTTGTTGAGCGATTCCATGGCCGTGCGTGCGCCCTGGTATTGCATCAGCAGGCCCACGATCTGTCCGGCAGGCGCCAGCGCGCGGCCCGCCAGCATGGTCGAGGCGATCAGGCCACCCATGGTCAATTGCTTGTCGGTGATCAGGTAGACGCCGGTCAGGATGATGCTGACCGATACCAGCTGTTGCAGCGTGGCCGTGGTGTACATCGCCGTGGACGACAGCCCGCGCATGCGTACATTCAGTGTCGACAGAAACTGGTTGGCCCGTTCCCAGCGCGCCTGGATCAGGCCTTCGGCGCCTTGAGACTTGATGGTCTCGATACCGGTCAGGCTTTCCACCAGGGTGGCATTGCGTTGCGCAGAAGCCTGATAGGTACTTTGCGACAACTCATGCAGGCGATGCTGCAGGACATAGCCCGACACCACGATGGCCGTGAACACGGTCAGCACAGGCAAAACGAGCCACGGCGAGATCCATGCGATCACGATCACGAACAACAGCGCAAAGGGCAGGTCGATCAGCGCGGTGACCGTGCTGGAGGCGATGAAGTCGCGCACCTGCTCGAAGCCGCGCAGGTTCGATGCGAACGAGCCCACCGATTGTGGGCGGTTTTCCAGCCGCATGCCCAGCACGCGCTCCATCAACGAAGCCGAGATCTGCACATCAATGCGGGCACTGGCTTCGTCCACAAAGTGGCTGCGCAGCAAGCGCATGAACAGATCGCCGCAGAACACCAGGCACACGCCGATGGCCAGCACCCACATGGTCTCGGTGGCATGGTTGGGCACGACGCGGTCGTACACGTTCATCGAGAAAATCGGAAACGCCAGCGCGAACAGGTTGACCAGCAAGGCCGCCCACATCACGTCGCGGTAGACAAAGCGCTGAGCGAGCACCGGGCCCCAGAACCAATGGCCGGATTTGGTGGCGCGGATCTCGGGTGTGCGCGAATCGAACTTGAAGTGCGGGCGGGCAAACAGCACCACGCCGGTGTAGCGGGCTTGCAGTTCGTCCGTGCTCAAGGTGATGGCGCCCTGACCGGTTTCGGGCAGCAGGATGCGCCAGTCGCTCTTGTCACGACCCAGCAGCACGCAGGCTTGGTTGTTGTGCAGGATCAGGACGGCGGGCAGGGTGAGCTCGTCAATCCTGGCCAGATCCAGCCTTTGCAGCTTGGTGGCCAGGCCAGCCTTGGCGGCAGCGCGTTCGGCCAGCGTCAGGGGCAGGGCACCTTTGTCCAGCGGCAGGCCGGCTGTCAGCGAGGCACGCGATGCCGGAATCCCATGTTGTCGGCAAACCTCAACCAGGCAGTCCAGCAGCGGATCGGGGGCGATCAGATCTTCGCGCAGGCGTGGCACCGAGTCAGCCTGGACAGGCGCGTCGATCGGTGGGGATGCGGTCGGCTCAGAGGTATCCAGCGTGGCGGTCATGTGTGTGGTCGTGTGGTCCGACGCCGCACGAGACACCAGTCGTCATCGCGGCGTGATCAGCGGATATCGGCACAATGCACGGCAAATTGACCCTCGATGCGGTCGGCAAAGTACCGCTCCAGGGTCATGCGCACCGTGCGGAAGGCCAGGTCGTCCCAGGGGATTTCATGCTGATGGAAGAGCTTGGCTTCCATGGTTTCCGGGCCTGGCGAGAATTCGGTGTCCAGCAGGCGGGCGCGGTAGAACAGGTGCACCTGGCCAGCCGTGACCACATTGATGATGCAGTACAGGCCTTGCATCTCGATGTGGGCGCCCGCTTCCTCGTCGGTTTCGCGGGCGGCGCCTTCTTCGGTGGTTTCACCTAGCTCCATGAAGCCGGCTGGCAGCGTCCAGAAGCCCTTGCGCGGCTCGATGTTGCGCTTGCACAGCAGCACCTGTTCGCCCCAGACAGGCAGCGTCCCCACCACGTTCAACGGATTGACGTAGTGGATGTGGTGGCAGGACGGGCACACGGCGCGGTCCCGGTTGTCATCCTCGGGAACCTTGTACTCAACCGGTGTGCCACAAACCTGGCAGTGCTCGATTCGGCGTGAAAACAGCATGCGAGCAGTTTAGGGCAACAAGCGGGCGATTCCTGGGGGTGTGGCCGGCAATTGACAGGCTTGCGGGCAGCTGTGGTTGTGATGTGGCGTCGGTTCATGTAGCCCCATCGGCCTTTATCGTCGTTTGGAGCCGGCGTGCAGAAGGGTGATCCACGGTGTAAAGCTCTCCAGCACCTGAAGCGGGTGCCCTCGGTGCCAGAACACCGAACGGCGCGTCCATATGGGCGTAGCGAGCGCGTGTGCATCGGCCTGGGGCGCGACCCGGGCCCATTGGCGGGCCAGATGCCGCCTCTCGGGGGATTGGCTGGCCAAGGCCTGGGCGATCAGCGGGTCGCGCCGCACCTGGTTGTGCTCGAACAGCAATTCGGCCAGAGGGCGGTTGCCGAGGCCTTTGATGGCGCGCCAGGGGCCTTTCACGGCG
>NZ_SCTN01000073.1 GCF_004297345.1 Aquabacterium sp.
GCCAGCCGTCTGCGATTTCGGCCAGCTCCAGCGTGGCGGTTTCGTTGTCGATGACCAGGGGGGATCCGCCGGCATTGCCGCTCGTCACCACCAGCACCATTTCTTGCGGCGTGTTCAACCAGGTTGTGCCGGCAGGCTGCCCCAGGGCCTCATGGAACAGCAGGTAGTGGATCGGGGTGTAGGGCAGCATCACGCCCAGCCAGGCCAGATCCGGTGCCACGCCTTGCAGTACCTGGCGGGCACGCTCGCTTTGCGGCAGCAGAACGATCGGGCGCTCTGGCGATTGCAGCCAGCGCTGTTCGTGCGGTGTCATGCTGGCCCATGGCGGGACGGACGCCGTGTTGGCCAGCATCACGGCCAGCGGCTTGCCTTCACGGCGCTTGCGCTGGCGCAGTCGGGCCACGGCCGCAGGCTGCCGGGCATCGCACACCAGATGGAAACCGCCCAAGCCTTTGACCGCGAGGATGCCGCCTTCTTGCAGCAGCTTGAGCGCAGCCCCGATCGGTTGATCGCGTTCCGTGCTGCCATCCGTCTGGGTGAGCCAGACCTTGGGCCCACACTCGGGGCAGGTGTTGGTCTGGTGATGGAAGCGGCGGTCCGCGCCGTTGGCGTACTCCGCTTCGCAGGCCGGGCAAGGCAGAAAGCGGGCCAGGCTGGTGTGGCCGCGGTCAAACGGCAGGCTGCGCGTGACGGTGTGGCGCGGGCCACATTGCGGGCAGTTGATGAAGGCATGGCGCCAGCGGCGGTTGTCGGGATCGAACAGCTCCGACAGGCAGCGCGGGCACACGCCCAGATCGGCGCCGATGGTGGTGGCATGCCCTGACGCATGGCTGATGGCATGGTTGACGCTGGCCTGGATCTCGAAGGGCTTGCCAGGGGCGGGCGCAGGCGCTTCGCTGGCCGCCACAGAGAGCACGTCCACCTGCTCGACCTTGGCCGGCGCGGGCGCTTGCCACAGGCGTGCTTGCAGCGTGTCAAGCAGCTGCGCATCGCCATGCAGATCGATCTCGACGCCGAAGGCGGTATTGCGCACCCAGCCGATCAGGCCCAGCGCACTGGCCTGCTGCCAGACCCAGGGGCGAAAACCCACGCCCTGGACCAGCCCGCGCACGGCTAGGCGGCGGTGCATTGCTGCTCCAGCCAGCCCATCCAGTCATCGAAACCCTGGCCTGTGGTGGCCGAGAGCCGGATGACGCTGGCGCCGGGGTTGACCTGACGGATGAAGGCCAAGGCCTTGTCCATGTCGAATCGCAGGTGCGGCAGCAGGTCGCACTTGTTGAGCAGGATCAGGCCAGCGGCCTGGAACATATCGGGGTATTTGAGGGGCTTGTCTTCCCCCTCGGTCACGGAGAACACGAGCACCTTGGCTTTTTCACCCAGATCAAAGGCGGCAGGGCATACGAGGTTGCCAACGTTCTCGATCATCAGCACGCCCTGATCCAGCGGGGGCAGATCATGCAGGGCATCGTGCACCATGCGGGCATCCAGATGGCAGCCCTTGCCTGTGTTGATCTGCACCGCCTGAACGCCTGTGGCGCGGATGCGCTCGGCATCGAAGCTGGTTTGCTGATCCCCCTCGATCACGGCAACGGGGCGGCGCCCCTTCAGGCGCGACACGGTTTCGACCAGCAGCGAGGTTTTGCCCGAGCCTGGGCTGGAGACCAGATTGAGCGCCAGCGTGTGGTGTGCGGCCAGATGCTCGCGGATGTGGGCAGCGACATGGTTGTTGCCGGCCAGGATGTCCTGCTCGAGTTGCAGCACCCGGGTGTGCATGTCGGGATGCCCATGCTGGTGCGCAGGCGCATCGCCAGGAGGGGGCGCATGGTGTTGCGCAGATTCACAGCCGCAGATGGTGCACATGGGGTGATCCTGATCCTTGCCGGTGTCAGATGCAAGCGTATCTCAGTTCATCATGGGGGCGATGACAGTCAGGTGACTTGTTTTGTCGCCATTCACGCTAAATTCATGGGCGTGCATCGTTGCAAACAAGGAGCAGGCATGAGTGATTTTCCTCAGGATATCTACACCGAACCGTCCAATGTCGATGTCGACACCCTGAAAAACCTGGGGCCGTTGCGTGGCATGGCCGGCGTCTGGCAAGGCACACGCGGCCTGGACGTCAAGCCCAAGGCGGAAGGTGCCAAGAAGCAGGCCTATGTGGAACGCATCGAGCTGCAGCCGATCGACCCGCAGACCAACGGCCCGCAACTGTTTTACGGCCTGCGTTATCACACGCACGTGACCAAGCCGGATCAGGTCAAGACGTATCACGATCAGGTCGGCTACTGGCTGTGGGAGCCCGCTACCGGCACCGTGATCCACACCTTGACCATTCCGCGTGCGCAGACCGTGATGGCCGTAGGCAAGGCTGCGGCTGACGCCACCACCTTCGAGCTGGTCGCCACACGTGGCCAGCTGGATTACGGCATCTGCTCCACGCCATTCCTGGAGCACGCCTTCAAGACCGTCGAGTTCCGTATTCAGGTCACGATCAACCTGGATGGCACCTGGTCTTATGACGAAGACACGGTGATGGAAATCCGCGGGCAAGCCGAGCCTTTCCACCATCGCGATCGCAACACGTTGAGCAAGCTCGCCGAGCCCACGCCAAATCCGTTGGCGCAAGCGCTCTACAGCACGGCGGGTTGATCGCGGCTAGCTTGTTTGTCTGCGGGTGCTTTGGGCACGATGGCAGGCAAGACCTCGTAGCCAAACTGATAGGGCACCACGCGGTAGCCCTTGACCAGTCCGCCTTGGGCTGGCCGCCGGCCCAGGCGCTGGAAGTCGTCCGGGCCGAGTGGCTGGATCTTCGCCGCATCGCGTGAGCGGCTGAAGACGCCATGACGCCACTGATAGACCTCGCCCAGCTTCTCTTCATAGCTGTAGGCGTGGTCGTGGTCGTTGTAGAAATCGTCGAAGCGGTCGCGCCCGAGGTAGAGTGCGTTGGAGCCCTCGTAGCCAGTCTTGTGATGCGTGTTGGGATCGGTGTTGACGATGTACACCCAATCGCCCGGTACGAAGTTCCGGGGCGCCACGCCATACTGGATTTTGACCAGCTTGCCAGGACGATCTCGCTCGCTGGGATCGAAGTCTTCTTCGAAATCCCACATATTGGCCGGTTCGATGTGGACCAAGGGGTCGCCATCGTGCTGGATTCTCAGTAACACCAGGCTGGAAAGGCTGTCATTGGCGCGTACGCGGCGGTAATAGTCCACCACACCTTGCGTGATCACGAGCTTCGTGGCGGTGTAGCAGCCAATCGCATATTGATCCTGCCTGCTGAAGGCATCCAGCAAGGCTTCGTGCAGAGGCCGCTTTTTCAGCGGTGTTCCTTCGCGCCAGTAGCGGGTGTTCCAGTTGGCCGAGCCGCCATTGGGCCAGACCCAGTGCAGGTGCTCGGTCCAGGCCACAATGTTCTGGCGCAAGGCGACCTGATCCTTGAGTGCCTGCAGATCGCAGGCGGCTCCCTTGAAAACGGTGAGCCGGCCGTGCTGCATCAGCGCCAGTGCGATCTCCTTGCGTGAGACCGTGTGAACCTGAACGGGGCTTTGGCCGTTCCGCGGCAGTTCCAGCGTTTCTTCATCCACGTCAAATCCGGGGCGGGACTGGAAGTCCAGGGTGCTGCGGTCGCTTGCCGCGCCTGCCAGCGTGTAGGTGACATGGCCCGATGCCATATCAGCCGTCACGTGGTACAGCGTTTCGGGAATGCGTAATTCCTGCAGGTAGCGTGACATGCCTGCCCGAATGGCGGTGCTCATTTGTGGGCCGCATTGAAACTGAATCCCGTCTTGTGCGGCATGCGCCTGCGGCGTGACGAGGCCAAGTGCCAGGAGCAAGGCGGCAAGGCCGGCAACCCCCAAGCGTCGATGTTGGGGAGACGGAGATGGGCGACGTGAAAACAAGCGAACTTCCTGAAGCGTGGCGACAGCCGAGATGGTCGGTTGTGTGTCTTTCAGGATTCTTTCATGCCCGCGGGCCGGGACTCGGGCAGGGCGAGGCCAGAAAAGAAAAAGCCGGGAAATTCCCGGCTTTGGTGCTCAGATCAGAGCTGTGAATCACTTGCTGGCAGCAGCGGCAGCCTTGTGATGCTTCTTGTGGCCCTTATGGGCAGCCTTGTGATGCTTCTTGTGCTTGGCAGGCGCCGAAGCAGCAGCAGGCTCGCCCATCGGGGCAGTCTGGGCTTGAGCAAAGGACATGCTGGCGAACAAAGCGAGAACCGATGCGATGAGGAGCGACTTTTTCATGATGAATGTCCTTCTTGAGAAGTGCGAGCTCTGGTTGGAGCTTGTAAAAATCCCCCTATTGCCGGGGTGTCTCACCATAACGCAGGTGTTTGACCAGTGGTTGACACCGTTGGCAACATCAGACACATGGTTTCATCGGGGTTCCAGCGTGCGCGTGCATTCGTCCACTTTCACGTAAACCTTCTGACCCTCTGCCAGCTGTTGGCCATCAGGCAGCGGAACAATGCGGAAGACTTCTTCGGGTGGTCGGCGAAAGTGCAGCATCACCCATCGAACGCCCATCGTTTGGGTGCTGGGCAGGATGTCCCGGCAATCCTGAGAAAAGCGCACGAGCGGTGTGGATTCGTTCAACGTGACGTCGTGGTCGATATAGCCGACGCGCCAGAGTTCGGCCTCAGGGTGTGCGGCGTCCGTGGTGCTGGCGCAGGCGGCCAGCGACAACATGGCAGCCAGTGACAGCAGGCGACAGATGCGCGCGCGGTGGAACTTCATGACGCGTCTTCCTCTTTGATCAAAAACAGCAAGGTGGGGAGCAATATCAGCGTGAACAGCGTGGCGGACACGATGCCGCCCACGATCACGAGCGCAAATGGACGCTGGGTTTCCGAGCCGATGCCGTGAGACAGCGCGGCGGGCAGCAGGCCCAGGCCAGCCATCAGGGCGGTCATCAGAATGGGGCGCAGGCGGACCACGGCGCCTTCCACAATGGCCTCGGCGCGGGCCATGCCGTTGTCTATCTTGGATTGAATCTCTTCCATCAGGATCACGCCGTTTTGCACGCAGATGCCGGCCACAGCAATGAAACCGACCGCTGCAGAAATGGACAGGTGCATGCCGGCCAGGGTCAGGGCGCCAAAGCCGCCGATCAGCGTGAAGGGCACCATGGCCAGCACCAGTGCGGCGCGGGAGACGGATTTGAAGGCCCAGAACAGCAGCACGAAGATGCCGGCCAGCGACAGGGGCACCACGATCATCAGACGCTTGGCCGCGCGTTGCTGGTTCTCGAATTGCCCGCCCCAGCTCAGCGAGTAGCCTTGAGGCAGCTTCACGACTTCGGCCACGCGCTTTTGCGCTTCGGTCACGAAGCTGCCTTGGTCACGCCCGCGCAGATTGGCCTTGATGTGCACCATGCGCATGCCGGCTTCCCGGGCGATGCGTGTGGGGCCCTGGCGAACCTCCACCGCGGCCAGCTCGGACAGTGGCACGCTGGCGCCATTGGCCAGGGCGATCGGCAGGCGGCCCACCGCATCGATCGCATCTCGATAGGGTCGATCAAAGCGTAGGGTGATGTCCAGATTGCGGCGCTCTTCAAAAAAGGTGTTGACCGATACACCGCCCAGTGCCGCCTGCACCAGGTTGTTGAAATTGACGATGCTGACGCCGTAGCGGGCCAGCTTGTCTCGATCGGGTGTGATGGCCACTTCGCTTTGCCCGTTGATGCGGATGGCCTCCACGTCGGCCGCGCCGCGAATCGACGACAACACGCCCGCAACCTGATCGGCCTTCTGGCTGAGCACGTCCAGGTCCGGGCCGAAGATCTTCACGGCCAGTTCGCCCTTGCCGCCTGACAAGGCTTCTTCCACGTTGTCTTCGATGACCTGGCTGAAGTTGGGATGCACGCCGGGCAGCACGTCCATGCGAGACGAGATGTTCTCGATCAGGGCTTCCTTGTCCTTGAAGCGCCAGGTCTTGTGGTCATGCAGGTCCGCCAGGATCTCGATGCTGTTGGGGCCTTTGGGGTCAGTGCCGTCGTCGGGGCGGCCGATGTGGCTGACCACCTTGCCGACCTCGGGTGTGTTCAGCAGGATGCCGCGCAGGCGCTTTTCGACGGCCTGCGTGGTCTCGATGCTGCTGGCCGGCGGCAGGCTCAGCGTGATCCACAGGTTGCCTTCATCCAGCTTGGGCAGGAACTCGCTGCCCAGCACGGCGATGAGCGCGAGCGCACCAGCCAGTGCGGCCACGGAGCCCATGATCAAGGGCTTGCTGGTGCGCTGGCATGTCTGTAGGGCATGCCGGTAGAGCACTTTGAGGTGCTCCATCCAGGGTAGGTGCTTTTCCACCAGGTTGCGACGGCCCAGCAAGAAGGCCAGCATGGTCGGGATCCACGTCATGGTCAGCAGCACGGCACCAGCCAGGGCAAATGACAGCGTGAAGGCCATGGGCGAGAAGATCTTGCCCTCTACGCGCTGGAACGTGAAGATGGGCAGGAAGGCCAGGATGATGATGGCCTTGGAGAACACGATGGGGTGTCCCATGCTCGTGGCTGTTTGCCGCAGCGCGGTCAGGCGGTGCGTGGCATCGGCTTTCAAGGCATTCTCGGCAGCCTCCACGGTCAGCCGCACCATCAAGGCTTCGACCAGCACGACGGCCGAATCGATGATGATGCCGAAGTCCACG
>NZ_SCTN01000074.1 GCF_004297345.1 Aquabacterium sp.
TAAAGACACCGGCGTGCTCAAATCATGTTGATGCAGGCTTTCCGACAGCCTCACACCCTCGCGCACGCGCAGCGTGGCTTGGGCCAGCGAGGCGCGCAAGGATGGGCCAACCAGCTCGCTGGAAGCTTCCAGCGCAGGCACCACCGCCACGCCAGCCTGCAACAGCAGGCCCAAGGTGCGGTAGAGCGACGCCAACTCGATCAGGCGCAAGCGCGGTCCGATCACCGGCGTGCGCCACAACTGGGCTGAGACCGCTGCGCGCATCACTGGCGATGTCCACGTTGCCCAGACACCGGCCACGATGCCCAGCAAGCCCATCACAGCCACACCAGGGTGGGCGCCCACACCCCGGCCGATGTCCAGCAACAAGGCAGACATCCAGGGCAGATCGCCACCCATGTCCTCATAGATTTCCGCAAAACGCGGCACCACAAAAACAGTCAAAAAGGCGATCACCAGGGTGCTGGCACCAATCAGGATGGCCGGGTAGATGGCAGCGCTGATCAACTTGCTGCGCAGCCCATCCAGCCAGGCCAGATAGGCGGCATGCTGACGCAAGGCCTGTGCGGTCTGGCCCGTACGCTGGCTGGCTTCGATGGAAGCAATCAACAAGGTGCTGAAAGCTGCAGGCTGCATGCGCATCGCTTGTGACAGCGTTTTGCCTTGCGACAGCGCAGTGGTCAGTGTCTCGATGACCTGAGCCACCGACACCGACGCCTCCTTCTCATGCAAGGTGATCAGGGCCTCGTACAAGGGAATGCCGGCATCCAGCAAGACGGCCAGTTCCTGACAGAAAAGCCTGCGCGGGAAGGCCTCAGGGCGCACAGTGCGCTGGCTTGCCGAGGTTGAACGAAGAGACGACGAACGCTGCATGATCACCGCATCACCAATTGGTGATGTCCTGGTCTTCGCCATCGCCGCCCTCGCGCCCATCCTTGCCCAAGGAGAACAGGTCATAGTCGCCATGCTCGCCAGGGGCCTTGTATTGATAGGCCTTGCCCCAAGGGTCATTGGGAGGCGCCTTGCGCAGATAGGGCCCCCACCAGCGGGTTTCGTCACCCGGTTTGGTCCACAAGGCATTGAGGCCTTGCTCATTGCTCGGGTAGTGACCGGTATCCAATCGATATTGATCCAGGGCCTTGCCCAAGGCGTCAATCTGGGCCATCGCGGTTTTGACTTCCGACTTGCCAATCTGGGAGAAGAAGCGCGGGCCTACATAGCCCGCCAGCAAGCCGATGATGACCAGCACGACCAACAGTTCCAGCAAGGTAAAGCCCTGTTGGGCTTGACGCTTAATCATGTACAAGGATCCTTCCAGCTTCACCAGGCTTTGACAAAGCAACTGGGCATGATCCTATTGGGCTAGTGCTGACAGCTTTGTGACAACGGCGCGGCACAGTTGTCACATTCACCCCATGCCAGGCTGATGCCAACATGAAAAATGCCCACCCGGGCGACCCAGGTGGGCATTCAGATCGGGTAAGGCGTGAATCAGCCCTGACGCTGACGGCGACGCGTCACCAGCCCCAGGGTGGCCAGGCTGACAGCCATCAACACGCAGGACTCTGGCTCAGGCACCGCAGCCATGGTGGTGACCTGCAGGTTGTCGAAGTTGCGGCTGCCAAAGCTCAACAACACTGATGACACGCCGTAGACGGGACCGGATGAGGCCACGGTGAAGCCCGGCTGATTCAGTGCACCGTAGGGCACATCCGTGCCGGCAATGGCGTGGCCTGTGCTGTCCAGGAACTGCAGCACGTTGGAGAAGTTGCTCCAAATGTTGTTGTCCAACTGAACAGAGAAAGAGGCCAGGTCCACGGGTGCAGCGAACTGCAAGAGGATCGGGGCAAAGCCGTTGGCCAGCACATTGCTGCCCGACACGGCCGCACTGCTGCTGCTCACCAGCACATCGCCATAGGTGGCCGAAGCGTCCACCCAATGGTGCGTACCAGTCAGATCACCGAACGCATCCACGTCATCGACCACATCGCCGTTGCCGAAGGACATCACGCCACCCAAGCCCTGGCTGGCCAGATAGGCGTTGGCCGAGGTGCCATCAGACACCGAATCAAAGTTCAGCGTCTGGTTGATCGCGATATCAGCGTGGGCCGCCACACTGGCCGAAGCCAGTGCCACAGCTGCCATGAGACCACGCATTGAGAACTTGCTCATGAAACTACTCCTGTGTGATGCAGCCAATTACTTGGCGCCACCGATGACGATCTGGCTCAGCTTGAAAAACACGTCGGTGTTGTCAAACACGCCAGTGAACAAGGAAGCACCGCGACCAAAGGCCGACAGGGGGATGTCGGTGGCCGTGTGCGTGGCCTGGTCAGCGGGCACCTGGCCTGTCACCAGGTAGCCGGTGCTGCTGTTGCGCACATTGGGGTTGAGCGGATAGCCGTTCAAAGGCGTCGTACCGACGAACGGTTGCTGCGAATCCTGCGTGGGCTGCGCGCTGGTCAACCAGCTTTCATAGCGATCGGCATTGGCACCGTACCCGATCAGCATCTTGCCGTCGATGTCGGTCGTGACAGGATAGCCATCAGCCGCAATAGTGTATTTGGGGAACTTGGCCAAGTCATAGGTACCGACCACGGCGTCGCGCTGAGCGGCGGTCGTGTGGGTGGTGCCCGATGCGATCGAGTTCAGGGTCGCAGCAGAAGCCGTCGAGGCACCGATGATGGCTGCGCCCGAGCACTCATGGTCAGCCGTCACGATCACGATGGTGTCAGGATTGGCGGTCGCGAAATCCTTGGCCTTCTGGATGGCGCGGTCGAACTCGATGGTTTCCAGGATCCAGCGATCGCTGTCCATCAAGTGGGCCTGCTTGTCGATCG